>CAVKYO010000033.1:0-21511 GCA_963660495.1 Acidaminococcus fermentans | reverse complement strand
ATAGTACAACACGCAAAAAAGGGCTTTTGCCCTTTTTTTATAATGGTTTGCGGAGCTTTGCTGCAAAACTAAAGACTCTACTCCTTTATTTTAATATATTTGAGTAAAAATCTCAAGAATAAATTCTTTTATTTAAGGTTTGTGTCAAATTGTGAATTATAAAGATTTGCATAGAATCCATTTTTCTTTAGTAATTCTTCATGGTTACCTTGTTCAATAATGTCTCCTTCATTCATAACAAGAATAAGGTCAGCATTTTTAATAGTTGAAAGTCTATGAGCAATTATGAAACTAGTTCTTCCCTGCATTAATTTATCCATTGCCATTTGAACTAATTCTTCTGTTCTGGTATCTACATTTGAGGTTGCTTCATCTAGAATTAGGAATGGAGCGTCTTCTATCATACCTCTTGCGATTGTTAGAAGTTGTTTTTGTCCTGCAGAGATACTTTCATTGTCATTAAGCTCTGTATTATACCCTTCTGGAAGTGTTTTTATAAAATGATCTAGACCTATTGTTTTACATACTTCAGTTATTTTTTCGTCTGATACTTTTTTATGATTATAGACGATATTTTCTTTTATTGTACCATTAAATAGCCAAGTATCTTGTAATACCATGGTAAATAAAGAATGTATATTTTCTCTTGATAAGTCTTTTATTGATATCCCATCAATTATTATGTCACCAGAATTTATTTCGTAAAACTTCATTAATAGGTTTACAAGAGTAGTTTTTCCAGCTCCAGTTGGACCTACAATAGCTATTTTTTGTCCTGGCTTAGTACTAGCAGTAAAATCTTTAATAGTTGGTTTTTCATTTCCATCGTATTTAAAGACAACATTTTTAAATTCTATTTTGCCAGATACTTTTTCTTTACTTAGAATTTTTGTTATTTCTTTTTGATTACTCATTTCTTTTTCATCTAGGAATTCATATACTCTTTCACTAGCTGCTGCGGTTGATTGTAATCTTGATGTTGCTTGAGCTAATTGTGACAATGGTGATGAGAATAGTCTAACATATGTTATAAAGGCTACTATTACACCAAAGGTGATTGTGCCATTCATAGTTAATAAGGCTCCAATAATACATACCGCAACATATCCAAAGTTACCAATGAATTGCATCATTGAAGGCATAAGGCCTGATAAAAACTGACTTTTACGGTTAGCGTTGTATAATTTTTTATTTAATTCATCAAACTTTTTATCGGCTTCTTCTGTACCATTGTATACTTTAACGACATTAATACCTGAATATATTTCTTCAATATGACCATTTAAGTTTCCTAGTTCTACTTGTCTTTCGGTAAAGTATTTTTGTGATTTACTTAATACTAAGAACATGAATATAAATCCAAATAGACTTGATAAGATAGCAGTAATTGCTAGAATCCAGTTAGTTATAAACATCATTATTATTGTACCTAATAGTAATGCTGTTGCACTTACTAAAGTTGATAATGATTCATTCATTGATTGGGCTATTGTATCAATATCATTAGTAATTCTTGATAAAATATCACCTGTTGAATGAGAGTCAAAATATTTTAAAGGTAATTTATTAATTTTTGTAGATATACTAGTACGAAGTTTTTTTGCAAATCTATTAGCTGCTTCAGTCATAGCGATAGATTCAAAATAATTAAATAAAGTACTTATTATATATAATGAAGCTAGTAAAATAGTTATGTTTTTGATTTTTTCTAAGTTCATTGTTGGCTCTACTAGTTTCTTGATACTTGTAGGTAATTCATCTATTTTTTTGTATAGTTTGTTTACATCTATATTTTTTTTATCTTTTATATCAATAGACTTAAAAACAGTTAAGAACTCAACTTGATCTTTACTTGATATAGTTTTATTTAATACTTTTATTTCTGGAAGTAATATTTTTGATAAGTTAGTACTTAACTTAGTATCTTTATTAGCGGAAAAATCTAATAAAGCTATTTTTTCTTCTACAGTTATTTTTGTATTTTTATATGTTGTTTCTTTTAAAAGACATTTTAAAACAGTTTCTGGTAGACTACTAAGTTCAGTCACAGTGTTAGTAGGATCTTCTTTTATTTTTTCTAGGAAACTATTAAAAGATTCTTTGTCTTCTTGTGAAATTTCTTCTGCGGTTAGAATTTTTCTAATAGTATTTTCATCTAAATTAATGCTTAATATTTCTTGAATATTTTTTATTGCTTTATCTGATGTTACATTTTCTGTAATACTTTTAGTTACAGTTTCTAAATTTTTACTATTTACAACTAATCCTTTTGAAATTTCATCTGTTAAATCTGACAAAATATTAGGTGTAAAAATGGCGAGTATTGATGAAGCTGTTGCGAGAAATAGTGATATAAATATTAATACTTTAAAGGCATTTAGTTCATGAAATAATCTTTTTATTGCCTCTTTAAAGTTTTTTGGTTTTTCTACTACTCTACCGGCACCTGGAGGACCTGGTCTTCTTGGCTCTTTTGTATTTTCTTTTTCGTTAGACATTTTCTAATTCCTCCTTTGATAATTGTGATAAGGCAATTTGTTTATATACTTCACATGTTTTTAATAATTCTTTATGCGTACCTAGACCGACACATTTGCCATTGTCTAGTACTAATATTTTGTCAGCATTCATGATAGTACCAATGCGTTGGGCAACTATTAAACTAGTTGCATCTTTAGTGTATTTTTTTAATTCTTTTCTTAGGATAGAATCGGTTTTATAGTCAAGTGCTGAGAAGGAGTCATCAAAAATATATATTTCAGGTTTTCTAGCAATTGCTCTAGCTATAGCTATACGTTGTTTTTGTCCCCCGGATATATTGGTTCCATTTTGAGATAAAGTTGTTTGATACTTTTCATCCATTTTTTCGATAAATTCTTCGGCTTGTGCTACACGAGTAGCTTCTTTTATATCTTTTTCTTCTTTTTTATTGGCACTTTTTCCATATGAAACATTGTAGTTAACTGTTCCATTAAAAATGACAGCTCTTTGAGGTATATATCCTAATTTATTATTTAGAGTTTCTTCTTTGTACTCTTTTACATTTATTCCATCTACTAATACTTCTCCTTCGGTTGCATCATAAAATCTAGGAACTAAATTAATTAAAGTTGATTTACCTGAACCGGTTGATCCTATGAAGGCTACTGTTTCACCTTTTTTAGCTTTGAATGAGATATTTTTTAAAACATATTCTTCAGCATCGGGATATTTAAATGAGACATTTTTAAATTCAATAGTACCGGTCTCTTTAGTTTCTTCTTCAAATGTTCCTTCAATAATGGAATTTTTAGTTTCTAGGACTTCATTAATACGTTCTGCTGATACTTGTGCTCTTGGTAGCATCATAAATATCATTGCTAGCATTAAGAAAGACATTATAATTTGCATTGCATAAGATGAAAATACTATCATGTCACCAAACAAAGATATTTTATTTGCTATTAGAGCTCCATTGATTAAGTTAGCACCAATGAAATATATAGAAAGTGCTAAACCATTCATTACTAAAAACATTATAGGAGATAAAATTGCAAATTTCTTCTGGTTAAATAATTGTTGATTAGTTAATTTTTCATTAACTTCTTCAAATTTATCTTCTTGATATTTTTCAGCATTAAAGGCTCTTACAACTCTAATACCAGTTAAGTTTTCTCTTGTTACACCATTTACTTTATCAATTAACTTTTGAACAATTTTAAACTTAGGCATAACTATCATTGTTATAATACCTATTACGGATAGTAATATTACAACAGCAACAGCGGTTGCGGCACTCCATTGCCAGCTTTTATTTAGTATTTTGAATATTGCCCAGACTGCTGTTATAGGGGCTTTTAATAATAATTGTAGACCAAAGCTAATTAACATTTCTATTTGAGTTATATCGTTAGTTGTTCTTGTTATTAAACTGTTTGTTTTGAATAGTTTAATTTCACTCATTGAAAGTTCTTCTACTTTAGTAAAAATACTTTTTCTTAAATTCATTGAGAAGGAAGAAGCTACATCAGCAATTATATAACCTGTAATTATAGCAGCTACTAAACTTCCAAAGGCACAGATAATCATCCAAGTACCATTGTAGATAATTTCTGACATCTTACTTCCTTCTGTTTGTACTAATTTTGTTATTTGAGACATGTAGTCTGGCATTTTTAATTCTAGCCAAACTTCTACTATAATTAATAGTAAAGCTATAAATGAAAATAGCCATTCTTTCTTTTTAAATCTTTTAAGTAATTTTAACATATTTTATATACCCTCTTTCTTTTTGATGTTATCTTTCATTTGTGATAATACTTTTAAAAACACTTCTAAATCATTATCGGATATACCTTTTATTATATTATTCTCTATATTTTTAATTTTCTTTGAATATTTGGCAAATTTTTTAGGTATTTCATTATTTAATATTATTTTTTTTGTTCTTGTATCTTTTTCATCTGTTATTCTTTCTATTAGACCATTCTTTTCCATTGTATGTAAGACGCCTGATACTGTTGCTCGACGTAAATTTAGGACTTGTTCTAAGTCTTTTTGATATACATCTTTTTTCTTATTACAGATAATGTATTCAATAATTTGACATTGTGTTGGTGTTGGAAATAATTTCTCTTTTTGTTTTATATCGTCATCATTTATAATTTCTCTTACAATCATTTTTTCAAGTGACTTTATTTCATATAGTACTTGTTTTTTTTTCATATTATATTTTTTCACCTTCTTTATTTTACGTTTGCTTTATCATTTTAATACATTAATTTTTTTTTGTCAATAACCTAACAAAAATGTTTAAAAAGAAAAAGTAGTTTTACACTACTTTGTTTTTTATATGGTAGCCTGTACGGAATTCGAATCCGTGAATGTTACCTTGAGAGGGTAATGTGTTAAGCCCCTTCACCAACAGGCCATATCAATATCTTTTTTGAAGACATTTCAATTTTACCATAGTTAATTTAGTTTTTCAATATGCAAATGTTTATTTTCTTGGTTTTAATGTTTTTACTAAGACTTGTTTTTTACCACATAATAGACAGGTTTGTTCTAATTCTTCTGTTTCAATAGTAAAGTCAATTGCTTTAGTAAGATTTAATGGTTTCATGGTAAAGGTTTTATAATTTTTCTTTGGATTTGATGATGCAACAAAGATATGATCTTCTTCTCTTGTACAAATCCTAATACCAAGTTTTTCTTCTAAGTTTGCATTGTTTTTTATATTTTCTTTTGTTGCTATTAAAATGTTAATTAATTGTTCTTCTAATTTACTCATAATATCACTTCCAACTGGCGTATATTATAGCGAAAAAAAGAAGAATTGTCTAGTTTTTTTGCAATTCTTCTTTGTAAGCGTTAATTAGTCCATCTACATAAGCACAGCCCATGAAACATACTACGGAATCTTTTTCTTTTAATAGTTTGTCAATTGTACTTTCACTTATTATTTCGCCAGAGTCAAGTCCCACTAAAATAATTGATGAAGATATTCCAGGATAATCTTCTGGTTTTTCTCTATTACAGTCAATTTCAGTTAGATAAGTTTTATCAGCAATTTTAAATGCTTCAATAAACTCGTTTTTAAAGTCTCTTGTTCTTGAGTAGGTATTTGGTACGAAAACAACGACTAATCTTTTATCTGGATATTTTTGTTTAACAGCTTCTAAAGTAACCTTTATTTCAGTAGGATGGTGAGCATAGTCATCTATTATGATACTTTCACCTACTCTTTGTTCAGCAAAACGTCTTTTGGCATTTTTAAATGTCTTTAAAAGTTTTTCTATGGTATCTTTTTCTAAACCTATTTCTTTTGCCATGATAATTGCTGCTGCTGCATCCATTACCATATGTTTACCATATAATGGTATGGTAAAATGACCATATAATTCATTATTTATATATAAATCAAATGATGAGCCGGTTTCCTTTAAGGAAATATTTTTAATTACAATATCATTATTTTCATTAAATCCGTAGAATAAAACTTTAGTTTTGTAATTGATTTTTCGTACTTCTTCATTATCTCCGTTAGCGACTATTAACTCTTTAGTTTGATTAGCGAATATTTCAAATGTGTTTCTGATATCATCTATATCCTTATAACATTCTAAATGTTCTGCTTCAATATTTGTAATTATTGAATACGTTGGATGATACGCTGTAAAATGACGGTTAAATTCATCGCTTTCAACAACGTAATATTTATTGTCTTTAGTAGCACGTCCATCACCTGCACCGATAAAATAGTTACAGCCTACTGTGTTTTCTAGTAGATGTCTTACAATAGATGAAGTTGTTGTTTTACCATGAGTACCTGATACGCCTATAGTTTTGAATAGGTCAATTACATCGCCCATTATTTCATTATATTTCTTTATGGTTAGTCCTAAGTTTTTTACTCTTTTCATTTCTGGATGATCTTCTTTAAAAGCTACACTATAGGTTACAATAGTATCAGAACTTATTTCATGATTACCATCATAATATATAGGAATATTTCTTTCCTCTAAACCATCTTGGGTAAATTTATGACCTTTTGCGTCATCATAGCCAGATACATCATTTCCTAAATCACTTAAAATTTGAGCTAGAGTTGACATTCCAGTTCCTTTTATACCAATGCAATAATATTTCATTTTCATACACTCCTTGTTACTTTTAGTATACAATATTTGTTTTTGGAAGTAAAGTTTTCCATATACTATATGCTATATTAGATATTTTTAGAAAGAAAAAGATTGAACTTTATTCAATCATTTTAGTTTTCTTTATTTTCTTGGCTGTTTGCTCTTGCTGCTTTTCTTTTATCACGACATGCTTTACATCTCTTTGGTTCATTATCTAAACCTTTTTCTTTGTAAAAAGCTTGTTCTCCAGCAGTAAAAACAAATTCACTTCCACAGTCTTGACAAACTAATGTCTTGTCTTCGAATTCCATCGTTTACCTCCTTATAAAGAATTGGACTTATGAAAAGGATATAGTTTCCAGTCTCAATAAAGAGGAAAAATAATAGCCAATTTTATATCAAAAATCCAGTGATATCTCACAGTTAATAATATATCATTTTTAATAAATTTATGCAATGTGTAGATGCCAATTTTACATTTTGTTTTGACTTTTTACTTTTTGGTAAGCCTTTCTACTATCTTCTACTGTTACTATTTTTACATCAGCCATACTTTCTATTTCATATATAGCAAGTTCATAAAAGCTAGCATAATTATCAGAAACGCCATTTTTTAAGTCTTCATTTAAACGTCTTAATGCAAGTGATGGAATTTTTCCAGTAATATTTTCTCCAAAACTATTTGTTATAACAGAGTTTAATATTGAACGCATCGTTTTTCTATATAGCACGTTTACTTCTGTTTCTTCATCTACTAAGCTTAGTTCTAAATCAATTAAAGAAATGTGATCAGAAAATAAGATATTATCTCCACCAATATCTTCTGTTTTTATATGATGTTGTGATAAAATACGTACTTCTTTTTTTATTTTATTTAAAGCTTCTTTTAATTTTTCAACTTTTGTATCTTTTGGTATTTTTTCAAGACTTACACCAGGCATTATTTTTGATGTGTATCCGTATAATTTTTTAGGACTTCTAAAAATATTTTTTGGTACAGCTATGGATGGAACATTTGTTATTTTTGATAATTCTTCTAAAGTATATAATACTTCTTGATTTTCTTTTTCTGCTAGCGAATAATATTCTTCAGCTAATAGTTTGAAGTATTCTTCTTCATTGTAGCTATATATTGTACTACAGTTTCCTCTCGCAACTATATTTTTATCTTGTAGCTTTAAATCAGCTAAGGAATTAATTATTGTTTGCATATTTTTTTTGCTCCCTTTCTATTTTCGAGTATATGCATCCGCAGTAGTCTTGACGATATAAATTATACTCTTTTGATAATTCAATACTTCTTTTATAACCATTTTTCTTTTTAAAATCAGAATATAGATAGTTAATTTGATACTTTTCTTTTAAATTTTGTCCTATTTCGTTTAGCCAGGATACATTTTTATATGGACTTAGAGTTAGTGTCGTGGCAAAGAAATCAAAGTTTTTTTCTTTCGCAACTTTAGCTGTTTCTTCTAGTCTTAATTCATAACATTTGTAACAGCGTTTACCAAATTCTTTTTCTTTTTCTAGACCTTTAGCTATTTGAAAGAACTCTTTTGGCTCATATCTTGATTCTATTATATTAATAGGATATTTGAAAGTTAATTTTGATATAAAGTTTTTTAATTCGTCAAGACGTTTCTGATATTCCTTTTCTTCAGTAATATTTGGATTATAATAAAGAATTGAAATTTTAAAATGTGAGGCTAATCTTTCTAATACAGCTGATGAACAAGGTGCACAACAAGCGTGTAATAACAAACTTGAACCTTCTTTAGAATTTAAAATTTGTTCTTCCATTAATTTTTCATAATTCATAAGTATCACTTCTTTTCGTTTCGTATTATAGCATATTTTTCCTTTCTTTAGTATATAAATTACTATGGAAAATATTGTTTTTAGTTTTTTAGTGACAACTTTAGCGGGATTTAGTACTTTACTTGGTATTATTCCGTGTTATTTAAATAAGACTAGAGAAAGTGTTATTAGTAAGTCTTTGGCTTTTTCGGCTGGGGTTATGTTAATGATTTCTTTATCTTCTTTAATTCCAGAGTCGGTTTCTCTACTCTCTTTTAAATATAGTTATATATTTATTTTTATTATTGTATTTATATTTGTTGTTTTAGGTATTTTATTTTCTTCTTTTATTGATCAAAAAATTGAAGAGCGTTTTACTAGTAATAAACTTTATAAATTGGGTCTTATCTCAATAATTGCTTTATGTTTACATAATATTCCGGAAGGGATTACTACTTTTATTTCAACTAGTAGTAATGTTAAGCTTGGTATTACTTTATCTATTGCGATAGCGTTACATAATATTCCGGAAGGTATTTCAATAGCTGTTCCAATATATTTTGCGACTGGTAGTCATAAAAGAAGTTTTTGGTATACATTACTTTCTGGTTTCTCAGAATTATTAGGTGCTATTCTTGCCTATTTATTTATTGCTAGATATGTAAATAACTTTGTTCTTTCTTTAATACTTGGTATTACGGCTGGGATTATGATACATATAAGCGTATATGAACTTTTACCTAATTCTTTGACATATAAAAATAGAAAAGACACTATATTATCTTTTCTATTTGGCGTTTTAGTAATGTTTATTTGTGAAACTTTTATTTAGTAGCTGATTTTATTTTATAAATGAATGTTGAGTTAGTTGAATTGTTTGAACTATATCCATTATAATTTTTTGATAATCTTACTAAAGTTTTTAATTTATTAGAATAATTATTTACTGTTTTTCCATATGATGATAATTTATTTATTCCTTCTTTATTTAACTCTTCAAGACCTGAAGCTAAGGAATTAGTACCTGTTGATAGTTCTGTTGTTCCATCTGATAAGGTCTTAGCACCAGCAGATAATTGAGCTATACCAGTTTTTAATGTTTCTAGACCAGAGGTTAATTCCGAAGAACCAACTTCTGCTTTTGTTAAGGCTTCTTCTAATTGACTTAACATTGTATCAATTGTTACTGATGTTTCTGTTACTTTTGAAGATAATGTATTAATTGCTGCTGTATTATTTTCTAATAAAATTAAGTAAGGTAGTGTTTCTATTTGTTTTAAAGTTAGACCTTTACTCATTAGACAAGTTGCTAAAACAACTTCATTTTCTTCAGTTTGTAAGTTGCATTCTACTGCGGCTTTTTTAGCATTATTAATTTTTTCCTCATCATTACCATATTGTGACTTAATTTTTGCTATCATTTTATTATTTGAAACTTGCAATTCTTGTAATTGTTTCATTTGAGTAGCTGTTTCAGTACTAGTTTGTGCTTTTTCTAATTGTTCTTTTGCTGAAGTTAGACTTGCTATAATTTGTTTTAAACCAGATGTTAATTCAACAGAACCAGTTTCTAGTTTTTCAATACCAGCTTGTGCTTCTTCTAACTTAGAACTTAATGTATTTGCTCCTACTTCTAGTTTTTCAGTACCAGATTTTAATTCATTGGCACCTGCTACAGCTTTATCCATACTAGATTGTAAAGTATTTAATGATGCATTTAAAGTATCCATTTTATTAAAGATATTCATATCTGTTTCTGATAAAAGTTTTGGTGAAGAAATTAGATAGATATTATTTAGACTAAACTTAGTAGTATCAAATGATATTTCTACGCTATCTAATCCTTTTAATTCATTAGTACCTAGGCTTTCATATAGTCCTGGGGCAGCAACAGCTACTACCATGCTTTTGTTACCTGTACTAGTTACTTTACCATTAGTAATAGTAATATTTGAATTAGTTTTATTACTTAGAGATGTTCCAAGTGTTACGACAAATGGAGTATATAATCCAGATTTTGTATCATAAGCATTATTTTTTAATGTTAATTTTATTGTTACTTTACCTTTTTTACCTACCATTTTTTTAGCTTTCATTTCTTTGCCATCTAAATAGTATTTAGCTTCTACTGTAATTGGTAATTCTTTATCTGTAGTGCCTTGATAATAAATATCTTTACCTTTAGCGTTCCAAGTAATAATACCGTTATCTTCAGTAAAAGTTTCTTTACCAGAAATATTTAGTAATTCTTTTAGTTCTGTATCGTCTTCTATTTTACCTTTATCTAATCCAGATATATGATTATTTACAATTGTTTTTTCAACTGTTCCATCATAGTTTAAATTTGTATAAACTGTTTCTTCTTTAGTTAAAGCTAATGTTGATACTGGTGTAAATAATAAACTTGATATTAAAACACCTGATATAACTTTATTTAAGTTTTTCATTTTAAACTCCCTCTTTCTTGACATTTTTATTTTTTAATACTATCTTATCAAACATCATCAATAATGTTGGCAAGATAAATATTACTGCTATCATACTAATTAATGATCCACGTGCTAATAAATTACAGATTGAACCAATCATATCTATTTTTGTATAGAAACCAACGCTTGATGTTGCGGCAAAGAAACATAAAGCTGAAGTTATAATTGATGGTATTGTAAATTGTAATGTTTCTTCCATACATTTTTTCTTATCAGCGCTTTTTTGTCTTTTTTCGATATATGTTGTAGTCATTAGAATAGCGTAGTCGATTGTTGCTCCTAACTGAATTGTACCAACAACAATTGATGCTATAAATGGTAGTGATGTGCCGGTATAGTATGCTATTGACATATTTACGAAAATGGAAAACTCAATTACTGTTGTTAAAAGTATTGGTAAGCTTATTGATTTTAATACTAATACCATAATTACAAATATTACAGCTAATGATGTATAATTGACTAATTTAAAGTCATGATCAGCTATACTTATTAAGTCTTTCATTAAGGCACCTTCACCAGCTACAATGGCTTTTTTATCATATTTATGAACTATGCTATTGATAGTTGCTATTTGATCATTTAAATCATCTGATGCTATTTCATATGTTGAATTAGTTAAGATTAATTGATATTTATCATTATTAAATAAATCTTGTAAATCATCAGGTAATATTGTTTCTAATCCATTATTAATTATTTCACTTGGTGCTAGTACAAGGTCTATTCCCTCAACTTCTTTTAGCTCATCAGTTAATTCTTCTATTTCGCTACTTGTTACATTTTTATCTAGAATTATTATTTCTGGAGATGTAATGTTAAACTTTTTAGCTAGGTCGGAGTTAGCTACGTTAAAAGCTAAGTCTTTTGGTAGAGAATCATCTAGTTTATAATATACATCATAATGGCTGTTTCCATAATATGCTGGGAACATTAAAATGATGAATATAATTAGAATTGCTTTAGATTTTGATATAATAAATTTTGGTAATTTTTTAAATTCTGGTAATAATATTTTGTGTTTTGTTTTATCAATTTGTTTATCAAATATTAGTAAGAATGCTGGGAATATTGTGACAACTGTTAGTAGTCCAAATAGAACACCTTTTGCCATAACTATTCCGATATCTTTACCTAATAATAAGTCCATTGTACATAAAGCTAAGAAACCTGCAAATGTAGTTAGAGATGAACCTAATATTGATTTAAATGTTTGAACTATGGCATCTGACATAGCTTTTTTCTTATCTTTGATTTTCTTTTTAGAATCTTCATATTTGTGATATAAGAAGATTGAAAAGTCTGTTGTTACACCAAGTTGTAATACTGCGGAAATTGATTTTGTAATATAACTTATATCTCCTAGGAAGTAGTTACTTCCCATGTTATAGATTATTGCGATACCAATGTTACCTAAAAGTAAGAATGGTATAATGTATGAATCTGTTGTTAGTAATAGAATTATTAAACAGAATAGTACGGCTATTGTGACATAAGCTACAATTTCTTGATTTGATAAATCCATTGTATCAATTACCATGGCTGTCATACTGCTAACTCTACTAGCGTCTTTTACAGTTTCACGTAGTTCTCTTACGGCTTTTATTGTTGTATCTTCTGATGTAGAACCATTGAAGGTAACAAATATTATTGTTTCATTATCTGAATATAGTTTATCTTTTACCTGATCTGGTAACATTTCATATGGAATTGTTGTATCAATTATATCTGCTACACTACATACTTCGTTGACATTTTCAATGTCTTTAATTTTATCCTCTAGATTAAGGATATATTTTGATGATTTATTATCAACCATGACAAAGGCGTATGAACCTAAGCCAAAGTCATCTGTTAGTATGTTCTGACCTTTTATAGTATCAATACTTTCTGGCAAATATACTAAGATATCATAATTTACTTTGGTATTTATATAGCCAAAGACAGAAACTATTAAAAGGATAAAACTTACTATTAGTATTAATATACTGTTATTTGTTATTTTATCTGCTATTTTTTTCATTATTATTCCTCCCTCTTTGCATACTTAATTGTATTCATAATTTTAATAATTTCCATTATTTTTTGACTTTTTTTGTTTGATATCCAACACTTGTATGTCAAAAGTAGTACATTTACACAACTTTGTGTAGTTTATCTTTACAAATGAAGTTTTTGAGATATAATATGTATAGGTGATGGAAAATGGATAAAAAGGAAGACTTAAGAGTAATAAAAACTAAAAAAAGTTTATATGATGGTTTAATTATGATGATGAAGGATAAACCATTTGAAGAGATAAAAGTGTCTGATATCTGTAAGGTAGCTTTGACCAATCGTTCTACATTTTATGACCATTTTAATGATAAGTATGAACTTTTATATGCTTTGATGAAAGATTTGGAAAACTCTTTAATAAGTAAATTAAAAACTAACACAAATATTTCCAACTCAAAAGAGTTTTATTTAAAAACAATAGAATTACTATTTGAACATGTTAATGAAAACATTTCTATTTACTCTTCTATTCTTAAAAATAATAATAATAGTGTTGCTTATGATATGATAAGAGATACCATTATGAAAGATGTAAAAAGTCATATTGAAAGTGAACAAGAATATAATTCTGATATTCCAATAGAAGTTATAACTACATTTTATGTTAATGCTGTTATAAATGTATGCTCTATGTGTATTAGAAAGCCCAATCAATATACAGTTGAAGATATGATTCGCTATTTGGATAAGTTAATTCCTGATAGCTTGTATTAAAATGAAAAGAACATGAATTTTTCATGCTCTTTTTTATTTATTTATATGAATTAAAAATAATATTAGTAAAGCTATTATTATGAGTAAAACAGTTGAAACTACTCCTCTTGTTTTAGGTGATGACTTATTGCTTATATGTGAAACTCCTTTAAAATAGGCAGTAAATAGTAATGCTACTACCATTAATACACCTAAGCTTAGTAGTACAAGCATTTCTAATATTTCAATAAAACTCATGTCAAATTTCCTTTCTTAATTTAATCTATATTAATAAGTTCATACTCTGTTGTACCAATACCTAAGTCCTTAGCGGCATCTATTGTATGATGTCCATTTCTTGACTCAATACGTTCTATTAAATGATCTTTACCTGGATCATTACTGTTATATACCATGTCTAGACAAGCTTGATCTATAGCAACTGGATCAGTTGATAGGACAATACCAATGTCTTTCATACAAGGATCTTCTGCTACACTACAACAATCACAGTCTACTGACATGTTTGCTAGTACGTTTATGTAGACAATCTTACTATTGAATAGTTTTATTACAGATGAGGCTGCATCAGCCATAGACTCTAAAAAACTATCATGATCTGCAGTCCATATATTTTCTGGTATACCTGCTCCATGAATATAAGCTTTTCCGTAAGATGAAGCACAGCCAATTGATAATTGCTTTAAAGCTCCACCGTAGCCGCCCATAGGATGACCTTTAAAATGAGATAAAACTAACATTGAATCATAATTTTTAATATTTTTACCTACATGGTTTTCTTTTATTTTCTTGCCAGTTGAAATTGGTAATACTAAGTCTGGTCCTTTGGCATCTAATAAGTCAACATTAAAATATTTAGTCCAACCATGATTTTCTAATAATTTTTTATGTTTTTCTGTTGTATTTCTAGCTCCATCATAAGCAGTATTACACTCTACTACAGTTCCTTTTACATAGTCGATCATATCTTTAAAATATTCTGGATGAAGAAAGTTTTGATTACCTTCTTCACCAGAATGAACTTTTACAGCTACTTTTCCTTCTAAATGACAATTAGCTTTTTCATATAATTTTATTAAACTTTCACTAGTTAAATTTTTTGTAAAATATACTTTTGCTTTTTCCATGTTAAGCCTCCTTATTTTTTTCTAAATAATTGCATACTTTAATGAA
The DNA here is from genome assembly GCA_963660495.1 of Acidaminococcus fermentans. Lineage (GTDB taxonomy): Bacteria > Bacillota_I > Bacilli_A > RF39 > UBA660 > CAG-877. The sequence continues at coordinate 6,660 of CAVKYO010000033.1, read as the reverse complement.
ACAAGATATTTGATCTTCATTTAATTCTTTTGTTTCTACCATGTGTTTTAATTCATCCATAGAGAACCATTTAACTTCTGTTAATTCTTCTTCTTGAATTTTTATATCATTTAAATCAAGATCTTTATTTACAAAATACATTTTGTAGCAATCTTTTCCATCACAACCGGAATCATATTCTGTGAATGTTTCATTTGAAAAATCAAGCCCTAATTCTTCTTTTACTTCACTAATAATTCCTTCTATTGGAGTTTCACCAGATTTTGGATGACCTCCGGTTATGCTCTAATTGCCAACTTTTTTCTCTACTCTTTTCTGCATAAGAAACTCACCTTTAGAATTTCTAATTACTACCATGCAATTACTACCATAGGGTAATATCCATTTGGTATTTGTTCTCCTTTGTGATATGTTTTATTTGTTTTATTGCTATTAATGTCATATAAATCTCTTAGTTCTGCCATATTATCTTTTCCTCTTAATCTAAGTCTGTTCTTGCAAGGATTTCGGCAGGTCTTTTTCCTAATACTGCGTACACTGGTATTAATCCTACTAATAAGTTAAATCCATAACAGATAATTACTGCTTCAAGATATGTCTTTAAATTAATCAATATAATTGTTTCCATTCCTGGTATTTCTGTTAATACCTTCATAATGTATGCACATAGTGAAACACCTAATAAACTTGTTAGAGTTGTTATAGCGATGATTTCTCCTGAAAACATTATATAAATATCTTTTTTCTTAACGCCTATTGCTCTATAAATTCCTACTTCTTTTACTCTTGAAAGGAATGATGATCTACTCATTAAGAAAATTTCTATTAGTGAGATACATAATATTATACCAGCACTAGCATATAAGACTGCTTTACCTTTTGATTTACCAGCAAGATAGTCTTTTTTATCTTTTTGATAATTATCATAGATATTTAATTCAAAATTACTTCTGAATTCATTTAATACTTGTTCTTTGTTTTCTGGATAAACTGTTATTGTCTTAGCCTTTGTGATAAGTTCTGTCTTAATCATATTATTATTTACAAAGTATATATTAATATCTTCTTGCGAAGTATAGTAACCTACGACAACTAATTTTTTATCAGCAATTTTTACATCGGATTCTTTATTTAATTTTAAAGTTTCCTCATTAGATATGTTTACAATTGTTTCATAGTCATTTTCTGGTAAGCGTCCTTTAACTAAAGTGATTTTATCTAAATATATATTATAATCCTGAATACCTTCCGTTCTTATAGCATTTGGATTATATGTATAATCATCTGACTTTACTTTATTATTGTATAAAATATTAATCATATTACTATTATAAGTATAAATAGAGGGACTTGTTAAATCAGTTATACCAACTATTGTATACGGATTAAGGGATTGAATATATACTTCTTTATTTAAGATATCTTTAACTTTTTTTAGATTTGTCATTTTATTTAATCCATCTGATGATGAAAACATTTTTTCAATAGTAAATTTATCAACGACAATTTCATTTTCATTGTTTGGCATTCTACCATAAATTAAATCTTCTTTGGTAATCATATCAATAGATGAAAGTGAGCCGGTTAATTCTAAAATTTTGTCTGATGTCTGATAAAATGTATTTATAGGTAGAATGAATGTTACCTTAGAACTTTCTGGTAAGACGTATTTTACACCGGAAATATTTTCGTATTTTTGATATTCTTCAACACTAAGTTTATTTGTTTCAGCAGTTAAATAATTTTTATTAATGTTTACAAATTCTTTTTCATTTACTTTTTTTGCTACACCTAACGTACTTGTTGATATCATTACAAATATTCCGGATAAGAAGAAACCGACTAATAATATCTTTTTTATTAATGAATAATTAAATACTTTTTTGAAACCATTGGTAATAAATGTTATAGGATTAAATATTGATGAATAACGAAGTCTTTTATTTTTATCAATTATGTTGTCAAAATCAAATTCATACTTTTCAAGAGTTTTTTTATCCATTTTACGATATGTATCATTAATGAATTCAATACTTGAATCATCATCTACTACTTCTATAGAATTGTTATTTTTACTCTTTATGTAAATATTATTATTTTTTATTACAATTTCTACTTTTAATTTTTCATTGTTATCATGATATATTGTTATATCATTATTTTTATCATTATATGTATCGCATTTTTTAAAGTCTTTTAAGTAAAAACGATTATCAATGGCGTAGTCTAATTCATTGGTATGAGTATTTTGATAGTCTTTAACGACTTTGCCGTCAGATATTTCTATTATTCTATCGGCATAAAAGTTAGCTAAATTTGTTTCATGTGTTACTAATATTACTAGTCTATCTTTAGAAATAGCTTTAATAATATTCATTATTTCAACGGAGTTTTTACTATCAAGATTTCCTGTTGGCTCATCGGCTATAATTATATTAGGATTTTTTACGATAGCTCTAGCAATACCTACTCTTTGTCTTTCACCACCGGATAACATATTAGCTGGTCTTTTTCTATAACGGTACATTCCTACTTTTTCTAAGACATAGGTTACTCTTTTATCTATTTCTTTTTTGTCTTTAATACCTATTATTTTTAGACTTAAGGCAACATTATCATATACTGATAAATTTTCGACTAATTTATAATCTTGAAATATATAGCCAATGTTTAAGTTTCTAATTTTATCTACTTTATAACTGAATTTACTAGTTATATTTTGATTATTTATATAAATTTTTCCTTTGCCTACTTTATCAAGTCCGCCAATGACATTTAAAAGCGTTGTTTTACCAGAACCTGATGGTCCAAGTAAAGCAGTTAAGCCAGTATCTTCTAGAGTTAGAGATGTATTATCAATTACATGTATTTGATTTTTACGATGACGATTAAAGTATTTATTTACTTTTTCTATTTTAATCATTATTACACCTCTTCCCTATATGAATTCATAACACTATTTTTAAATATTTTAGCAGCGTATTTTTCGCTTATTAAGAATGATAAAATAATTAGTATTATATATAGTAATAAGTAATCTTTAAATATTAAGTAGTCGTTTATTGTATTGAAAAGATTATATGAAATTAGATTTAATTTATTTAGATATAAACATCCCATAAATGCGAAGTATGCAATGTTTGATATTACAAACAACTCTATTACTAATAGTTGTCTAGCTACTTTTTTAGAAGCACCTAACATTCTAATTGTTGTATAGTAGATATTTCGAGATTTTAATATTAGTTTGATAACAAAGTATGTTATGAAGAATAATGTCACTACTAGAATTATTGTTACTATTATTTTTAATATTCTTATTATAACAACAGAGTCCTGTTGAACTAAAACGTCTTTGATTGCTAGAGTATTGTAATCCTGGTTTAGCGTATTAAGTGTTTCATCTATTACTCTTGCATCTTTTACATATACACTAACTTGGTAAGTTGCTTTATTATATAGGTTATTGTAGTCATCTTTATTGACAAAGATAATACCATTATAATTTTCATAGTCTTCTTTTTTATAACCTGGTAGGTTTAAGACACTATTAATATTTTTTATATTGTAATATTTTTCTACTGATAAATTTATAGAATCTTGATAATATAGGTTACTTACATTTATTGTTAATGATTGATTAATACAGTTTTCTTTAGGACAAGAGTATTTATTGTCTTCTGATATATAGGTCTTTCCTCTGGAAACCCAGTCATTTGATACTATTTTATAATTTGTATCCCAGAAATTTGATTGATGGTTTTTTCCTAAGAAATTTACCGTTGTTGTGCTATATGCTTGATTTGCATTGAACTGTAATTCATTAAGTAATTGATCACTAATATAAAAGTAATAGTGATAGTTGTCAGCTGTTGTTTTATATTTAATACCAACTATTTTTATATTATTGGCAATACTATCATTGTCAGTTGAATATTCATTTTCTATACTATAAGTTTTATTCATTATTTTTTCTTTTATTTGGAATAAATAATAGTCGTCTTTTTGACCTTCTACAATAATTTCATTATCATTTTCTGGAAGTCTTCCATAATCAATTTTTCCTTTTAATTGCTTTATATCGCTAACGGTTCCTGATAAAATATAAGAATGATCATCGGAATCTAAATTGTAATATTTGTCAGAAACAACATCATTTTTCATTATATTGGAGACATTTTTTAATTTTGAGAGTTTTTCTAATTCTTCATCTGTAAATGGACTTTTATCTTTCTTATTTATAATGATTCTTTCTTCGCTTAAGTCTTGAAAGATGTAATTGTAACCATTTTTAGAATTTTCATATTCACTTTTTTTGAATGAAGAATATTCTGCCATCAGTGAAACGACTATAAATAGATAAACAATTAGAAGTAATATAAATTTATGGGCAACGTTAAATGTATTTCTAATACCTAATCTTATTTTGTTGAAGACAGTGATATTCTGGTATTTATTTCCGACACTTTTCCCTTCGTTTACAGCTTTTATTTTTGTGTCTTCTAAGACTTTTCCATCGTGCATAGTTATTTTTCTAGTAGCATACTCGCTTATTTGTTCATAGTTATGAGTAACAATTATAACTAGTTTATCTTTGGATAATTCTTTTAAAAGTTTTACAATTGACTCTGCGGATCTTTTGTCTAAGTTACCAGTTGGCTCATCGGCTATTATTACTGGTACATCTTTAGCTAGAGCTCTTGCGATTGCAACACGTTGTTTTTGTCCACCAGATAATTTTGATACTTTTGTTTTAGTAAATTTTTCAAGATTTACTTTTTTAATTAGTTCTAATACTTTAGGTCTGGCTTCTTTTTTAGTTAATCCATTTAAAATTAAGACTAATTCAATATTTTGATATACAGTATAGCTATTAATTAGATTAAAATTTTGATAAATGTTGCCAATGTATTTGCGTCGATAATCTTCCCAGTCTTTTTCCATGTAATGACTTGTTTCTTTATCGTCAACATACATTTCTCCTTCTTCATAAGTATCAAGTCCTGAAATTACATTTAATAAAGTTGATTTACCTGATCCTGACTCTCCAGTAATCGCAACGAATTCTCCTATGTTAAATTCTAAGTTAACTTTAGTGAATCCTGAAGCGATAACTCCTTTACTATAATAAAATTTTGAAACATTTTTTAACTTTATCATATATTGTTTCCTTTCTTTTAACTAAAATAATTATATGTATTTACTTGGTCACATACAAGCTAATTTGCTGAGAATTTTGATAAGTTTACTTTACATTTTAAGATAGTTTAACATTGTTTGTAGTATTTCATTTTCATCTTTATTATCTATATTAATAACAATGGCGTCTTTTGGCGTAACAAAGTTACTTGTTTTGATATCATATTCATCGCGACTAAGTAGTTCTTTTTTGACTTTTTCTAAAGAGATGTCTGGTCTTTTTTTAGATAGAATTTTAACGCGTGTATTTATATCGGCATAGAAATAGAATTTGAAATCAGCATCTGGCATTATTCTTTCAGCAATGTCTCGGCCTTCCATAATAATATTTTCATTTTCTTCTATAAAGGCTTTTTGATATTTTCTAATGAATTCTTTTACTACTTCTATGGCTGAATACTTTGTTACTGTTAGGGCTACTAAGTCTTGTTCAAGGACTTCGGTTACATCAAGATTATTTACATAATATCTATCGTTTTTTATAGATAACTTCGTTGTTTTTAATACTCTTTCTATTGACTTAATGTCTTCTGGGTCAACGTCATTACTGATTAATTGTAGACCTACCATACGATATAAATTACCGGTATTAAAAACTTTGTAATTTAGTTTTTTAGCTAGTAACTTTGAGCAGGCTGTTTTCCCTGTTGCACAAAGACCATCTATTGCTATTTTCATATTTCCTCCTAGACACTTACTTTTTCTTTTATTTCATTTTCTATAATCCATTTTATATCTTCTATTGATTTATCGATATTAAAACGACCATTTCCAATTGGATAATATACTGAATAAGCTTTGTAGATTTTATCATTTATCTTTAACGGATACATTTCTTTTCTAGACGTTGATACTGATATTTTTTGATTTAGAACAATACTACTTACTTGGTTGCCAAACAGGATAATTACTTTTGGATTTATTATTTCTATTTCTTTTAGTAATAAATCTAGGTATTCTTTATAGACTTTATCTGGTAATGGTCTAGCATCTATTTGAGTACATTTACCAAGATTTGTAATAAAAATTTTGTGTTTTTTAACATTATTATATACTTCTTCGGCAAATTCTTCAGTCCAGGATGATCCGGGCATTTTCTTAATAGTTTTATATAACTCTTCATCAATTAAATTAGCTGGTACAAATAAGTCCCAAATATTTTTAGTGCCAATCCAGGGTGACTTTAATCCGTGCCATGATTTAGATGAGGCAATATTTTTACCTGTTGGATTCATAAATACAAAACAAATGTCTGGATTAGTTTCACAGCCACCAGAATAAATAGAATCTAAATCTTTTGACCCGTACTTTAGTTGTAATTTGTCATATTCTTTATTTAAGTCTTTAAGTTTCATAACTACTCCTATATGTTTATTTAATTATAGCATACTTTTATACTAACTAAAACAAGAAAAGAATTAAAATAAAAGAATTTATTTTAATTCGCGCCTTTCGGCCATA
>CAVKYO010000032.1:0-24827 GCA_963660495.1 Acidaminococcus fermentans | reverse complement strand
GAATTTAAGCCTATGGAGAATAGAGGTTACTCTATCTGTGAAGTAGGAAATTTGATCGGCGACGACCAAAAAACGACAAATTGAAATTTTTTCAATTGAAATTTGTCTTTTGTTCGTGTAAAGTTTTGTGTTTTAGTATTTAAAATATTAAACTTTTTTAGTATAATTAGTTTGTAATGATAGGAGATGCAATATGGCAAAAAGAAAGAGAAAAAAAGTTGTTAAAAAAGGTTTTGGTTATAGTGCTGAGTTATATGGAATTATACTTGTTTTAATTGCTATTTTAGGTATTGGAATGTATGGTCCGGTTGGAAGAATTTTTGCATCTTTTGGCTTATTTTTAGTGGGATCTTTATATATGCCTTTTTTATTAATGCTTTTGATTATAGGAGGTTATTTATTATTAAAAAGAGAGAAGCCTGATCTTTTTTCAACTAAGCTAGTTGGTCTTTATGTTTTTGTTTTAGGTTTACTTATTATGATGCATAAAGAATTTGTTTTAGAAAATGATGGAAATATGGCTTTGATTTTTAAAGAGACTGTTAATCAATTAGTTATGTCATTTAATAGTATTATGAACTCTGGTTATTTAGAAGACTGGCTAGCAGTTGGTGGTGGACTAATTGGTGGTGTTTTGTCGGGAATTTTTGTTAAATTATTTTCTTATAATGGAATGATAATTGTTTCATGGGTATTGATGATAGTTGGATTCTGTTTATTTACTGGTTTTTCTATTTTGGACTTTATTAATAATTCGATTGAAAAGAGTAAGGAAATAAAAGTTCATAAGAAAGAAGCTAAGGAAAAGAAATCTGTTATTATTAATTCTGGTGAAGAAGAAGAGGAACCTAAAGGTGATAATCATATTAAAATTACTAGTATTGATGAATTGACTAAGGTTCCTGAAAAAACAGAGAAAGTAGAAACTACTCCAGTTCAGACTCCTACAGTTAAGGAAAATCCAGTTAATTTAAGATATAAGTTGCCACCTTTAAATTTACTAAATCAACCTAAAGGTAAAAAGAAAGGTATGGATAATGCTGCGATAGAGAAAAATGTTGTTATTTTGGAGCAAGTATTAAAAGATTTTAAAATCATTGGTAAAGTAGTAGAAGTCCATATAGGTCCTAGTGTTGCACAATATGAACTTGAAATAGCATCTGGTACTAGGGTTAATAAGATTACATCTATTAATAGAGAAATTGCTTTAGCTTTAGCTAAAAAAGATGTTAGAATTGAAGCTCCTATACCTGGTAAGAATACTGTTGGTATAGAGTTTGCTAATGACGAAGCTACTCCTGTTAGTTTCTATGAAATTATGAGTAGTAAGAAGATGCAGGAATCTATGAATAAGAAACTTATGGTACCTTTAGGTAAGAGTATCATGGGTGATGTTGAAGTATGTGAAGTTAATAAGATGCCACATTTACTTATTGCCGGTACTACTGGTTCTGGTAAGAGTGTGTGTGTAAATGGTATTATTTGTTCTATTTTAATGAGAGCTAGACCAGATGAGGTTAAACTTGTTATGGTCGATCCAAAGGTTGTTGAATTATCTGTTTATAATGGTATTCCACATTTGATGTGTCCAGTTGTTACTGATCCTAAAAAGGCTGCTGTTGCTTTATCTAAAATGGTAGCTGAAATGGAAAGACGTTATGAAACATTTAGTGAAACTGGTACTAAGAATATTGAATCTTATAATGATTATATTGATAAATGGAATAAAGAAAATGCACATGATGATTATTCTAAGACTAAGATGCCATATATAGTTGTTATTATCGATGAGTTATCTGATTTGATGATGGTAGCTGCTAAAGAGGTTGAAGATTCTATTTTACGTATTACACAAAAAGCACGTGCTGCTGGTATACATTTGATAGTAGCAACACAACGTCCTTCGACTGAAGTTATTACGGGTTTAATTAAAGCTAATATTCCATCTCGTATATCATTTGCAGTTGGATCTGGAATAGATTCTAGAACAATACTTGATCAAACTGGTGCTGAAAAATTACTAGGTAAAGGTGATATGTTATTCTTGCCAATAGGAGTTAATTCACCAACGCGTATTCAAGGTTCATTTATTACAGATGATGAAATTAAAAAGTTAATAGACTTTACTGTTGAACAACAAAAAGCACAATATGATGAGTCATTATTAAATCTTGAAACAGTTGATCATAATGCAGTTGATAATACTGTTATTGATGAAGTGGCAGGAGATGCTGATAGTGAAGAAGAGTTGTATCAACAAGTATTAGAATTTGTTGTAAGAACACAAAAAGCAAGTGCGTCTCTTTTACAAAGAAAATTTAAAATTGGCTATAATAAAGCGGCTCGTATGATAGATACGTTAGAAGAACGTGGTGTCATTGGTCCCGCTACTGGTAATTCTAAACCAAGAGAAGTATTAGTACAGTTTGATGAAAATTCAATGGGAGAAGTATCTGAATAATTGATACTTCTTCTTTTAATTTGATTATGCTATAATAGTTTTAGGAGAGTGAATGATTATGACAGCACATATAGAAAGTAAATTAGAAGATATAGCGAAAGTAGTATTAATGCCAGGAGATCCATTAAGAGCTAAATATATAGCTGATAACTTTTTAGATAATGTAAAAGTAGTTAATACAGTTAGAAATATGTATGCTTATACTGGTGAATATAAAGGAAATAAAGTTACAGTATTTCCATCTGGAATGGGAATTCCAAGTATGGGAATTTATGCATATGAATTATTTAAGTTTTACGATGTAAATACTATTATTAGAATTGGTACATCTGGTACTATTCATAAAGATGTAAAATTACTTGATGTTGTTTTAGCAACAAGTTCTTATTCTGTTAGTACATTTCCATTACTTTTTGATGGAGATACTGAAAAAGAATATGAATCTAATAAAGAATTAAATCAGGAGATTATAGATACGGCTAGTAGATTAGGTTTAAATTTAAAACCTGGTAAAATTATTACTAGTGATGTTTTTGATCCATATGTTGATGGTTGCAAATTTATGAGTAATTTTCCAGATGAGGAGTTTTTAGCAAGTGAAATGGAAGCTTTTTGTCTTTTCTATTTAGCTAAAAAATTAAATAAAAGAGCTACTTCATTAATGACAGTAGTTGATTCTAAGTTTGATAAGAGAAGTTTGACAAGTGAAATGCGAGAAAAATCATTAAATGATATGATTACATTGGCTTTAGAAACTGTTTCTAATAAAAAGTAAAATAGTTGTATATACTAATTGATAGAGGTGACGTGAAATATGGAATACACTAAAAAAGATTTTGGTTCTTATAAATTACATTTAATTAATACTGATAAGTTTAAAACTGTTGAGGTTAGAGTTTCATTTCATAGAGTTATTAAAAAAGAAGAAATTACAATGCGTAACATTTTATGTGATATGTTTATTCAGTCTAGTAAGAAATATAAAAGCAAAAGAGATTTAACTATTAAGGCTCAAGATTTATATGCGGCTGATTTACATACTACTAATTCGCGTCTTGGAAATTATATTAATACAGATTTTTATTTATCAGTATTAAATGATAAATATACTGAGGAAGGTAACTTTGCTTCGGCAATTGACTTTTTAAGTGAAATTATATTTAATCCAGATGTTAAGGATGAGGCTTTTAATAAAGAGAAACTTGAAATAGTTAAAAGTGCTGCTAAAAGTGCTTTAAATTCTATTAAAGAAGATGCTAGTAATTATAGTTTAATTAGAATGGCTGAGGTATTTGGAAAAGGTGAGGCTATTTCATATAGGATGACTGGTTATATTGAAGATCTTGATAAAATTGATGGAAGTAATTTATATTTATATTATCAAGATATGATTAAAAATGATTTAGTTGATATATTTGTTATTGGTAATATAGATGAAAAATATGTTACTGATTTAATAAAGAAATATTTTAAATTTAATGTTTTAAAGAAATGTACTGTACCATTCTTAGTTGCGGAAAAGAAGGCACGTAGTAAGAAATTAATTGGTAAAGAGACTATTGATAATACACAGTCTAAATTAGCTATTGCGTGTAGATTGTATGGACTTAGTGAGTATGAGAGAAATTATCCATTAACATTATTTAATATTATCTTTGGAGGATGTTCTGATTCTAAATTATTTAAAGAAGTAAGAGAAGAAAATTCACTATGTTATACAATTCATTCTTTTCCTAATAAGCTAGATAATGTTTTAATTATAAGAGCGGGAATTGACAGAGTTAATTATAAGAAAACAGTTAGTTTGATTGAAAAAGATTTAAGAGATATGTGTCTTGGTAAATTTAAGCAAAGTGATATTGATATGGCTAAAGAATATCTTAATACAGCATTTGAAGAAATTGAGGATAGTCAAGGTAAGATAATAGATAGTTATTTGATGATGGAATTACTTGGTACTGATGATATTGAAACTAAGAAAGTGAAAATGAATAAAGTTACTAAAAGTGAAATTGTTAAAGTTGCAAAAAAAGTAACAATTGATACGATATTTTATTTAGAGGGTGTTAAAGATGACAGAGATTGAGTTAAAAGGATTAGATGTTAGTTGTTATAAAGAAGTTTTAGATAATGGATTAGAAGTTTATTTGATACCTTATTCTAATAAGAAAAATTATTTTATGGCTTATGCTACTAGGTTTGGTTCTGAGACTACTGAATTCATTCCATATGGTGAGAAAAAAAGTACTAGAGTTCCAGATGGAATTGCTCATTTTCTTGAACATAAGATGTTTGAACAAGAGGACGGAGTAGATCCATTTGCTTATTTTTCTAAGTCTGGTACTGGTGCTAATGCATTTACATCTTTTGACAGGACACAGTATATTTGTTATGGTACAAAGAATTTTTATGATAATTTAGAATTTTTAATGAAATATGTTAATTCTCCTTATTATACAGATGAAAATGTTGAAAAAGAAAAGGGAATTATTTCTGAAGAATTAAATATGTATGCTGATATGCCAGATTGGCAAGTTGAGACAAAGTTAAGGGAAGCTATTTATGTAAATCATCCTAGAAGAGTAGATATTGGTGGTACTGTAGATTCAATTATGAAAATTACTAAAGAAGATTTATATACTTGTTATAATAATTTTTATAGTCCTAATAATATGTTTTTGTTGTTAGTTGGTAACTTTGATAAAGATAAGGCAAGCGAAGTTATTCATAATTATATGGATAAAATAGATAACAAAGGTAAGCCAGTAGTAGAAGAAGTCTTAGAAGATGAAAAGGTTAGTAAAAAAGAAGAGGTTTTCTATACAAATATTAAAGTACCTAAAGTTGCGATAGGATTAAAGGTTCCTACTGGTAAACTTGGTGATTATGAAGATATAACTTTAGACTTGTATTTACAAATGTTTACGACATTGACCTTTGGTCCTTCATCATTATTTAGAGAAAGAGTTAGAAATAAGAAATTAATTAATAATGTATCTTCTGATTGGGAAAGTATTTCTGGATTTAAAAATTATTTAGTAATTGCTTCTAGTAATGAGCCTGATAAGTTTATTGCAGAGTTTAAAAAGGAAATTAATAATATTAAAATAGATGAAGCGGCAGTTAATAGAATGAAAAAAGTATGGATTTCTAATGAAGTTAAACTTTTTGATTATGTTGATAGTGTTGCGAGTAACGTTGGTGATGACCTAATTAGATATGGAGATATTATTCCGGATAAGATAGATAGAATAAGAAAAATGAATATTGATGAGATGAATGATATTATTTCTAAAATTGATTTTGATAATATTTGTTATATTAAATGTCTTGGTAAAGAGTCATAGTATTGTAAAAGGTATATATAGTTTTAAATTATCTATATATACTTTTTTGATTACTGTTAATTTGTCAAAATAAATTGCATAATATTTTAAAAGTAAAATATTATTGCAACATACCGATGACGGTATAAAATGCGTTGACAAATACTACCGTTTACGGTATAATGTAAACAGAGGTGAAGGTTATGGAATTTATGACTACAAAAGAAGCGGTACAAAAATGGAATATTAGTGAAAGAAGAATAAGACAATTACTACAAGATGGAAGAATTGAAGGTGCTGTTAAAGTAGGTAATAATTGGAATATTCCTATCAATGCTAATAAACCAGCTGATAAAAGAAGTGTTAAATTAGATAATATGGAATTTAAATTTGATTTACCTGATAATTATTTTGATAAAGTTGATGAATTAAATGAAAAATTAAATTCAAAGAGACCAATATCAAAAGAAACATTAAAATCTTTAAAAGAATCTATTAATTTAGAGTGGACTTATAATAGTAACGGTATAGAAGGAAATACATTAACATTAAGAGAAACACAAATTGTTTTAGAAGGTATTACAGTTGGCGGTAAATCTTTAAAAGAACACTTAGAAGTTATTAACCATGAACAAGCAATATTATTTTTAGATGATCTTATTAAAGATAGGGAACCTGTTACTGAATGGAATATTAAAAATATTCATCAATTAGTTTTAAAAGGAATTGATGATGATAATGCTGGTAAATATAGAGATGAGAATGTAAAAATAAAAGGTGCTGTACATATTCCACCAGATTATTTAATAGTTCCTGAACTAATGGAAAAATTAATTATTAACTATAAAAATTGGAAAAAATATCATCCAATTATTAGAGCTGCATTATTACATGGTGAATTAGTTAAAATTCATCCATTTGTTGATGGTAATGGTAGAACCTCAAGATTAGTTATGAATCTATCTTTAATGAATAATGGATATCTTCCGGTAATTATAAAAAAAGAAAAAAGATTAGAATACTATAATGCTTTAGATAAGGCACATACTACTGGAGACTATACTGATTTTGTTAAATTAGTTAATGAATTAGAAATTGAAATGTTAAATAAATATTTAGAATTATTGTAAAAGGTAACTTTTTATGATATTATGTATATAGATGAGGCAAGCCTCATAAAATAAAAAAGGAACATTCAATTTTGATTGGTTGGGTGTTGCCTTATGTTTTGCTACACCTAACTGTTCTTAGTTAGGTGATTTTCTTTATATTAATACTATGAATAGTAAAAACACTAGAAGTAATATTATGATAAGCAAAGAAGAGATTAGAAAATCCTTTTTCGTCATCATATCACCTCCTTCCATGAGAAGTAAGGCAAATCACCTAACAATTAAATGTTCCAAATTAACTATAGTAACAAATAATTTACTTGACAAGCGTTTGAAAAGCACGGTTTTAGATCAAATTTTTAAATTGAATAAGTACTTTTGAGTACTTTTTTTTGATTTAGTCATTATTTTATTTTTGATAGTTAATTTATTATTAAACTTGTAATTTACTAATTAATAGTAGACATGATATAATAATTTAGCGAGGAAGATGTATATGAAACAAGAAAATATTAGGAATTTTTGTATTATTGCACATATTGATCATGGTAAAAGTACTTTGGCAGATAGAATACTTGAAATTACTGGGGCAATACAGAAACGTGAGTTAAAAGAACAGATGCTTGACTCTATGGATATTGAAAGAGAAAGAGGAATTACAATTAAGTTAAATGCTGTTCAACTTACTTATAAATATAATAACGAAGAATATTATTTACATTTAATAGATACACCTGGTCATGTTGATTTTTCATATGAAGTTTCACGTAGTTTGGCTGCGTGTGAAGGAGCAATACTAGTAGTTGATGCGGCACAAGGAATAGAAGCTCAAACTCTTGCTAATTTATATTTGGCTCTTGAAAATAATTTAACTATTATACCGGTTATTAATAAAATAGATTTACCTTCAGCTGATGTTGATAAGGTTATTGAAGAGTTAGAAATGATTGGTTTTGAAAAAGATGAGATAGTTTTAACTAGTGCTAAAAATGGTACTGGTATTAAAGAACTAGTAGAAAAAGTAATTGAAAAAGTTCCTGCTCCTAAAGGAAGTAATGATGATAAACTACAAGCATTAATTTTTGATAGTATTTTTGATGCTTATAAAGGTATTGTAGTTTCAGTTAGGATAGTTAATGGAACTTTAAAAGTAGGAGATACTATTAAAATGATGGAAACTGGTGCTAGTTATGAAGTGACTTCTATTCATATTAATACTCCTAAAGAAGTTAAGAAGAATGAATTAGTTACTGGTGAAGTAGGATTTATTTGTGCTAGTATAAAAAATATTAGTGATGTTAGAGTAGGAGATACTATTACTTTAGAAAAAAATCCAGCAGATAGTAAATTACCTGGATATAAGCCTATGAAATCAATGGTTTTCTGTGGAGTTTATCCTATTGATACTTCTAAATTTGAAGATTTAAGAGAAGCATTAGAAAAGTTAAAATTAAATGACGCTTCCCTTGTTTTTGAACCAGAGACTTCATCAGCTTTAGGATTTGGTTTTAGATGTGGCTTCTTAGGACTTTTACACTTAGAAATAGTTAAAGAACGTGTTACTAGAGAGTTTAATATAGACCTAATAACAACAGCTCCTTCAGTTGTATATGAAGCTATTTTAAATAATGATGAAAAGATATTAGTTGATGCTCCTAATAAATTACCTGATAAGGGTAAAATAAAGGAAGTATTAGAACCTTTTATTAAGAGTAGTATATTTACTCCTAAAGAGTACATTGGTCCTATTATGAAGTTGTGTCAAGATAAACGAGGTATTTATATAAATATGGAATATATTGATGCTAGTCGTGTTAATATACATTATGAATTGCCTTTGTCTGAAATAGTTTATGACTTTTTTGATAAGTTAAAATCTTATACTAAGGGATATGCTTCATTTGATTATGAAGTCATTGGCTATAAGAAAAGTGATTTAGTTAAAATGGATATTTTATTAAATGGTGAAGCAGTTGATGCTTTAAGTGTTATAGTTCATAAAGACTTTGCTTATCAAATTGGTAGAAGTGTAGTTGAAAAGTTAAAAGAATCTATTCCTAGACAATTATTTGAAATTCCAATTCAAGCAGCAATTGGTAATCATGTTATTGCGAGAAGTACAGTTAAAGCACTTAGAAAAGATGTTTTAGCTAAGTGTTATGGTGGAGATGTTACACGTAAGAAAAAACTTCTTGAGAAACAAAAAGAAGGTAAGAAGAAAATGAAACAGATAGGTAGTGTTGAATTGCCACAAGAAGCATTTATGAGTGTTTTAAGTATGGATGAGGTGTAAGAGATGCTTGGTGAAGAAAAGTTAAGGTTAAATATGCAGTTTGCATATGAAGTTTCAAAATTATTTGTAAGAGCTGGATGTTCTTCTACTGATTTAGGTGAGGTTACTGAAATACCTAAGTCAACTATTAAAAGATGTTTAAAAACAGTTAGAGAAAGAGGTAACGATATTTTACTATTATTACCAGATATTAATGAAGAAGAACTTTTACAATTACAAGAAAAAATTAATGAACAAACTAAAGATAATAAACAATTAAATAGATGGACACAGGGTATTTCATTTGATGAGTTTAAATCAGACATAACTAGAGTAAGTGAACTTTATAGAAAGACTAATAGAACTATTTCGGATGAGAAAAAAAATACTGTTGTTGGACTTGTTATTAATGAAGATGTTGCTTATAGAATTATTGCGACTAGTCAAGGTATATCATTAGGATCTGTTGCGGGAATTATGAAAAAAAGTATTTCTGATATGAAAGGAACTAGTCATAAATAATGAATGAGGCAGTATATATACATATTCCATTTTGTGAGAAGATTTGTTCTTACTGTGACTTTTGTAAAGTACTTTATAATGAAAAATTAGTTGATAAATATTTAGATTCTTTGGAAAAAGAGATTAGGAGTAGATATTTAGGAGAAAAAATAAAGACATTATATATAGGTGGTGGTACTCCTTCATCATTAAATATTAGAGAACTTACAAGATTGTTTGAAATAACAAATATTTTTGATAAAGAGTCATTAGAAGAATTTACAATAGAAGCTAATTTTGAAAGTATTAATTATTTTAAATTAGATTTATTTAAGAAATATGGAGTTAATAGACTTAGTTTTGGATTAGAGTCTACTAATAAAAAGCATTTAGAGTTTTTAAACAGAGATTTTAATAAGAATCATGTTAGAGATATAGTTAAATACGCTAAAAAAATAGGTATTAATAATATTAATATAGATTTAATATATGCACTTAAGGATCAGACTATTGAAGAATTAAAAGACGATTTAGATTTTATTATTGATGTAGATATTGAACATATTTCTACTTATTCATTAATAATAGAGAAGAATACTTTACTTAGTGTTTTAAAAACTAAGAATATTTCAGAAGATGAAGATTTAGAAATGTATAAGTTTATTTGTAAGTATTTAAAAGATAATAATTTTTATCATTATGAAATTAGTAATTTTTGTAAGAAGAGTTATTTTTCTAAACATAATACTGTGTATTGGAAGAATTTACATTACTACGGGTTTGGTTTAGGAGCTAGTTCTTATATTTTGGATGAGAGAATTACTAATACGAGGTCTTTTAATAAGTATTTTATGGGAGATTATGTTTCTTTAATAGAAAATGTTAGTAGAAAAGATAATATGGAATATGAAATAATGTTAGGACTTAGGATGAGTAAAGGAATAAATAAGGAAAAGTTTTATAATGAGTTTGGCAAAAATATAGATGAATGTTATAATTATTCTAGACTTATTAATGATGGATTTATTATAGATGATAAAGAAAATGTTTATATTCCAGAATCTAAATTTTATATAAGTAATGAAATAATTGTAGAATTTATTAGAGGTGAAGTAGTATGAATAAAAGTTTAAAGTTTTCTAAAGAACTTGAATATATTAAAAGTGAGAAAATTAAAAATGCTTGTCAAAAGATGATTGAATTGTTGCCGGATTATTTTTTTGAAGTACCTGCATCTTCAACTGGTAAATATCATCCGGAATATGCATTAGGAGAAGGAGGACTTTTACGTCATACTAAGGCTGCTACTAGAATTGCTTATGAACTTTTAAGTGATCCTTGTATAGGAGATAAATATACTCAAGATGAGAAAGATTTAATGATAATGGCTTTAATTTTACATGATGGTTTAAAGTCTGGACTTAATCATGAAAAATATACAAGATTTGATCATCCTATTTTAATAGCTGATTATATAATGGATAATGAAGAAGAACTTGGTCTTGAAGTAGAGGAAATCGAGTTTTTATGTGATGCGGTTAAGACACATATGGGATCTTGGACTACTGACTATAATGGAGTAGAAGTATTAGAAAAGCCAAAGACAAAGTATCAAAACTTTGTGCATATGTGTGATTTTTTAGCAAGTCGTAAATGTTTATTAGTACCGTTTGATAAGAATGATGATATTAATGTTTAATTGTCATCATTTTCTTTTGTTCAACTTGATAGTGTAAAAAAAGTTTGATATACTAAAAAAGAAGGGTGAAGTTATGAAAAAAGTAAAACAAAGTTATACTAGAGAAATTGTTACTTCAGTACTTGGTATTTTTATATTAATTATTTTGATATTTGGTACAAGTTACGCTGTTGAAGTTAAAAGTTCAGATGAGAAGATTAATACTTTGACAATGGGCTATTTGTCTTTTAATTTTACGGAGAGTAATAATAATACAATTAATATTATTAATGTTAAACCTATTAGTGATACAGAAGGTATGAAGATTACTGATAAAGATTTATATTATGAGTTTAGCGTTTCAAATGACTTTGATAAAAGTATTAACTATGAGATTTTACTTGAACCTATTATTAATGAAATTGATGGAGAGTATATTAAATTTTATTTAACTGATAAGGACAATAAACCTGTTTCTAATTATACAAATAATGTATTAAGTTTAATGGAACTTGAAGATTCTAAGTTGGATGGAAATAAGGTTTTATATAAAGATGTTTTAAAACCTAAGACAAGTAAAAAATTTACTTTAAGAATTTGGGTAAGTGATGAATATCAAGAAAGTACTGATAATTTATCATTATCATTTAAAGTGGACGTTAAGGGTACTACGAAGGAGAATGAGTGATATTATGAAAGGAAAAATTATTGTTATTGAAGGGACAGACTGTTCGGGTAAAGAAACACAGTCAAAACTATTGGTAGAAAGGTTAAAATCTTTAGGTAAAAAGTGTGCATCTTTTTCATTTCCAATGTATGATACTCCAACTGGTAAAATAGTAGGTGGTGCATATTTAGGTAAGCCAGAGATATGTGAAGGATATTTTGAAGAAGGAGCTCCTAATGTAGATCCTAGGGTATCTTGTTTGTACTATGCCGCTGATAGAAAATACAATATAGATAAAGCATTAAAATTACTTGATGAAGGTTATTATGTTTTACTTGATAGGTATACTACTTCTAATTTAGCTCATCAAGGTAGTAAGATTAAAGATAAAGATGAAAGATTTAATATGTATCAATGGATAGATAAACTTGAATACTGGTTATTACAGTTACCTAAACCTGATAAGACAATATTTTTACATGTTCCTTATGAATATTCATGTGAGTTAAAGAAAAATAGAATTAATTTAGATGAAAATGAAAAGTCTCCTGAACATTTAAAAGGTGCTGAAAGAGCATATTTGGAATTAGTTGAATTATATAACTGGGATAAAATAGAATGTGTTAAGGATGGAGAACTTAGAAGTATTGAGGATATTAATGATGAAATACTTAAGTTAATAGAAGAAATGAATTAGACTGGTGTTTAAATTTCATTAAAAAAAAGTGCTTGTTTAAGCACTTTTATTTGTATTCGGTTGCTGGACAACTTGTTGTGTTTTGACTTGAGTATTTTGCACTGTTGCTGTATTTACTGGAATAGTATTAACAGGAGTTTGTGTTACTACTGTTGTTTGAGCTTTTGCAACGCTTGTTTGTTGTACTGCGGGTACAGTAGTTACTGGAGGTATTTTTGTTTGTACATTTTGTTGTACTGTTGTACTTGGTATATTTACAACTGGTTTAACTTCATTTTTATTATTTAAATTTACAACTGACATTGGTGTTTGTACAGGTATTGTGCTTACTGTTTGAGTAGTTGTTTTAGCTGGTACACTTGGCTGTGTTACTGGTGTTGTTACTGGAATTGCAGTAGTTACAGTTGTTGGAGCTTGTGTTGTTGCAGTAGAAGTTGTTGTTTTTTGCTGTTCTTGTGCAGTTGCTGGAACTGGTGTTGGTGTTACCGGTATTATTGGCTTAACTGGAGGTGCTCCTACTATGGTTTGTACTTTTTGTGCAGATATAATTGGTGTAACACTAATAGGTGTTGCTGGTACATTAGTCTCTGTTATTTCATTTGTAGTAGGTACTTCTTCAGTTGTTTCTTCATCGATTGTTTTTGTAAGATATCCTTCTGTTTCCTCACCAGGTTCACTTTCTATTTCAATAACACGGTATACTTCTTCAAAACTAGTTAAGCCAGCGATACATTTGCCTAAAGCATCTTGAAGCATGGTAATTGTTTTGTTTGTATATACCATATCACTTAATTCTTCTTTTTTTATTTTGTCGTTTGTTAGGGCATTTCTAATTTCATCATCTAGTTCTAGTACTTCTTGAATAGCAATACGTCCTTTGTAACCTTTACGACAATGTTCACAACCATCTGGATTGGCATCATATATTTTATCAATGTCACGGTTCATGTATCTTTTAAATACTTTTTTCTCATATTTTGTTGTTTCTCTTTCAACTTTACATTTTGTACATAATTGTTTAGCAAGTCTTTGTGAAATAATACCTGTTAAGGCAGTTGATAATAAGTAACGTTCAACATCCATATCTAGTAAACGTTCAATAGTTGATAATGAGTTGTTTGTATGGATGGTGGATAGAACTAAGTGACCTGTAATAGAAGCACGAACGGCTATTTGGGCTGTTTCAGAGTCACGAATTTCTCCGATTAGTATAACGTTTGGGTCCTGACGTAAGATAGAACGTAAGGCTGCGGCGAATGTCATACCAATTTCAGCATTAACTTGGACTTGGTTCATTCCTTCGATGTTCATTTCGATAGGGTCTTCAACTGTAATTATGTTTATTTCTGGTTTATTTAGACCTTGTAATATAGAGTAAACTGTTGTAGATTTACCAGAACCTGTTGCTCCTGTAACTAAGATGATTCCATTTGGAACGCCCATCATACGTTTTAGTTTAACTAAATTTGTAGGATTAAATCCTAAACTGTCAATTCCTTGTAAACTTCTAGTATAGTCTAAGATACGAATAACGATCTTTTCACCTTCATTTAATGGAAGACAAGACACACGCATATCTAGATATTTACCACCAAATTCACCTTTAATAGCACCATCTTGAGGTAATCTTGACTCAGTAATGTTCATGTTTGCTAGAATTTTTAAACGAGTAGTTAGGTTTCTTTCAAATGCTTTAGGAATATATGTATAATCCTGTAAATCACCATCGATACGGAATCTAACCATCATTCCATCTTCCCTAGGGTCAAAATGGATATCTGATGTATTATTTTTAGATGCAGTAATAATGATATAATCTGCTACTTGAGTAATTGGAGTACGTTCAAAATCAAACGCAACCATGTTGGTTTCAACGCCTTTTGACTCCTTTTTTTCTTCATTTTCTACCATTTTTTCAGCCCCTTTTTACTTTCTGTATGGTATTTTTCTATAGTTTATTATATAATAGATTTAAGAGAATAGCAAGGAGTGAAGTTATAAAATGTTAAAAAATAATAATAAAGGTTTTGTACTTGTTGAAACATTAGTAGTTGCAGTTTTTGTAGCGGCGATTTTTTCCGTTATTTATGCCAATTTTTATCCTCTCATGGGTGAATACGAGAAGAGAGAGGCTTATGATGATGTTGACAGTAAATATGCAACATTTTGGTTTAAAAGGATAATTCAGTCTGGAAGTGTTGCTACTACGGATGCAAGATCTGCAATTGCTAATAATAAATATTATGAGTTTACGTGTAGTGTTATTGATTCAGCTGATGCTACTGCCGTAAAAGTTTGTAATAATTTAGTTACACGATTTGGCGTTGAGAAAATGTATATTACTAGTTATGCCATTGGTGATTATGAGGGCACTTCTACTACATTTCAAACAGTAGTTGCTGGTAATGGAGATAATCATTTTACATCAGGTTTTCAAGATTATATTGCTTATTTACCAACGTATTCAAAGACTGTTTCCTTGAACAACGCTAAATGTCGTTTGATTATGATATTTCATAATACACGAAATGACAATGACTATAGAACGTATGCAAATATAGAGTTAAATAAGGAAGGCTGGTGTGATTAATGAAGCTTAATAATAAAGGTGTAACTACTGTTGAAGTACTTGTTTCTTTTGTGCTTTTAGCTATTATAGTTGTTTCGTTATATGGAACAGTTGAATCTTATAAAAATAAACAAAATATAGAATCTGAAAAGAATCAAATTATGACATATAAGAACTTGTTAACGAAAGAAATACAAGATGATTTAATTATGAAAGGCTTAATTGATGTAAGTATTAGTTTTAAAAAGGCTGATGCCTCAACTAGTTTTATAGAGACAACTACAGCTACTTTTTCTTTTAAAAATGGTTATAAGTCTAATCTTATAGTTAAAAGAAGAATTGCTGAAGAATATGGTACAGCGGGTGTTACTTATGATGACTGTCCATCAGATAAACATGATTATTATTCAATTTCTTATGGCGGTGTTGGTGAAGAAACAGAATATCAACTTCCTGAAATAGGACATGGTGAAAATGAATTAGGTTGTATAGTACAAGACTTAAGAATTTCTAACGTAGATATAAATGCTGATGATGATATTTTATCTATTAATATTAGATTTTATCATCCAGACTTTTCAACTAAATATGGAATTGATATAGCTTGTCCTATAAATTTCTTTAGATAAGATATAGTAGTAAAAACATAGGAATAGAAATCATTATTTGAATGATTCTTCCATAAAGAAAATTTTTATATTTAATAGAAGTATTAGCAATAATACTTTTTATTTGGATATGAATAGATAGACTACCAAAGGTAAAGAAAATAATAATTAGAAGAGATCTTAATAATTCATTAGATATTAATATGGTAGAGAATAGTCCTTTTGTTAGATCAAATATGCCAGATAAAATTACATAGTTAAATGCATTTAAAGTTAAATATTCATTAATAATTACAGTTATTAAATAAAAGAATACTGATGTTCCATATATTATAGAAATTACTTTTAAAGAGTCTGTTATGGCTTTTGATAAGGATGAAGCAAAGTCTTTAGGAGTTGTTTCTTTAAAATAATAGTTTTCTTTTTCTCTTGGTTTAGTAATATAAGCAATTATTAAATTACTTAGTATTAATACGGATAGAACTTTTATAGCAGTTCTATAATTAATCAGAGTAGTTACAGTACCTAGAACAAACATAGGATTAGGAAAATGCGTATAAGTTATTAAGTAATTGGCTGTTTTTTGAGAAATAATATTTTTATCTAAAAGATCTTTTGTGTATTTAGCACCTGATGGTATACCTGATAAAATACTCATAATTGTTACATAAAAGATACTGCCATTTAGTTTGAGTTTTTTACTTAGAAGTTCAATTAATCCTTGTTCTATCAGGATAGTTGACATTATAAAAAAGATAAAGTTACTGGGAAATAACTTAGTTATAAATAATTTTGTATATGAAATAATACTTTTTATTACTAAGGGTGAATTAATAGTGTAAAGAATTAGTAATAGTAATAATAGTAATATAATAATTGTTTTGTTTTGATATTTTTTTTTCATATTTCTCCATTTCTTTGTTATAATTAGGTAAGGTGATAAGATGTTTAAAAAGATTTTTACTTGGATTAAGGAATTAATAGTTGAAGAGTATAAGTTTATTATTTTTATGATTGTCTCTACTATTTTATTCTTATGGCCAGTTAATTATTATATTATTATTGGCGGAGATATAAGTGATATTTCTAAAAGAGTTAGTGTAACTTCGGGATATGAGAGTGAAGGAAGTTTTAATATTTGTTTTGTTTCGGAGTTAAATGGAAGATTAGGGCCTTATTTACTTAGTTATGTTATTCCTGGTTGGGAAAGAGAAAGCGCTAATGACTATAAATATGATGATGAAGAGAGTATTGAAGATATTAGTTTTAGAAGTCATCTTGATTTAATTAGTTCTAATTCTAACGCTATTAAATGGGCATATAAATTAGCTAATAAAAGTTATGAGGAAGTTGATAGTAAGGTTTATGTTATTTCAGTTATGAAGGATTATAATGATTTTAAAGTAGGGGATCAAATAATTGAAATAGATGGAGTTAAGATTAATAATAATAGTGATGTTAGTGAATGTATAAAAAAACATAAGGAAAATGATGTTATTGATATTAAGGTTATTAGAAAGAATAAAGAAAAGGTAATTAAAAGTAAAATATATAAAGAAGAAGATAGACTTATATTAGGTATTTATGTACAAGAAGTTAGTAGTTATAAGACTGATCCAGAGGTAACTATTAAGTTTAAGAGTATGGAACAAGGTCCTTCGGCGGGACTTATTACGGCTTTATCTATATATGATCAGTTAACTAAAGATGATTTAACTAATTCATTAAAGATTGCTGGTACTGGTACAATAGAAAAAGATGGAAGTATTGGCTCTATTGGTGGTGTTAAATATAAATTAGCGGGAGCTGTATCTAAAGGAGCAGATGTTTTCTTAGTACCAGCAGGAGAAAATTATAAAGAAGCGATTAAATATAAAAAGAAAAATCATTATGATATAAAAATCATTGGTGTTTCTACTTTAGAAGAGGCAATTTTAGAGTTAGAAAAGTTGGAGGAGTAGTTTTTGAGAATAGGAATAGATATTGATAATACAATTTGTAATACGGAAGAGAAACTTTATGAATTAGCTAATATTTATATGAATACTAAAAATATTTCAGTTGAAGAGTTTAATAGTAAATATTTGAATGATTTTTATGTTAAAAATATGTTAAAAATAATTAATAATAGTACTTTGAAACCTGGTTTTAGAGAAGTATTTGAAAAGATATCTCTTGATAATGAAATAATTATTATTACGGCAAGAAGTGATAGTTATATATCTGGTTTTGATAGAATGACAGAAGCTACTAAAGCTTGGCTTTTAAGTAATGGTATTAGATTTGATAAATACTATGGATCTTGTTACAAAGAAGGTAAAGCAAAGACCTGTGCTTTAGAAAAAATAGATCTTATGATAGATGATGACTTTAATAACTATTTAGCATGTAAGAAGATGAATATTAATACTTTGTTATTTGATGATAAGAAAAGATATTTAGATGTTGCTGATAGAGTTGAATCTTGGGAAGAAATAGAAAAGATTATATTAAATTAATAACTATTTTTAAGTAGTTATTTTTTTTCACATAATTTCCCATAAATTAACTATAATTCGACAACAATTAAGTAGTATGATTAAGTTGTAGAAAGGAGGAATTAGTATAAGAAAAGAACATAATTATTAATTAGCATTTTACTACTTTACTTTATATATATAGGGAGGGATGCTTATAGAGATATAGTATTATTTAAATAAAAGTGCTATACTACTACATATGGTGGTGATTATTAATGTATACCGTTTGTTTGGTAGAAGATGAAGTTGATTTAGCAAGTTTAATAAAAACATACTTAGAAAAAGCTGGGTATAATGTTGTTTCCTTTACTAAAGGAAGTGATGCCATTAATTACATTGGAAATGATGTACATATATGGATATTAGACATTATGCTTGGTGATGATATTAACGGGTATGACATAATTAAAGCTATCCGAGAAAAAGATGAAAATGTTCCAGTTATATTTACATCAGCTAGAGATCAAGACTTAGATAAGATACTGGGACTTGAACTTGGAAGCGATGATTATATTACTAAACCTTATTCTAGTAAAGAACTTGTTCTTAGAGTTAATAAAATTATAAAAAGAGTTTATAAGGATGATAACAATAATAATATACTTACATATGATACTTATACTATAGATTTAACTAGGAGAATAGTATTACAAGATAATAAAGAGATAAAGCTTACAACATTAGAATTTGATTTGTTAGTACTATTTATAAAAAATAAAGATAAGTGTTTTACTAGAGAAGAAATATTAGATGAAGTTTGGGGTAAAGATTATTTTGGCTCAGACAGAGTAGTTGATGACTTAGTTAGAAGAGTTAGAAAGAAATTACCTAAACTTAATGTTAATTCTATCTACGGGTATGGGTACAGACTATCATGAGACATATTAATAAATTAAGCAAACAATTAGTCTGGCTTGTAGGTTTTATATTTGTTATATTATTTATAATACTTGGTTTAGTACTACCTAAAATGTTAATACCAGTTGCTGAGGATAATATTTATAATTATCTTAGAGAACCATTACAACTAGTTAATGACAACGTAGACTATAAATTATTAGATACTGAGATAGCCTATATTTATGTATTAGGTGATAATGTTTTAACTACTGAGAATTTGAGTGATGAACTTGGTATAGATAATGTAGATTCTTTAATGAAAAAAATTACTAATGAATATGGTAAGATAGAATATAAACATAAATATTATTATTACTACGCTATCAAAAATGAAAGAGTTAAGAAAATTGCTATTACAAACGATGGTTACATTAATAAAACAAAGACAGAAATATTAGGAACTATATTTCCAATAGTACTTGGTACATGTTTATTAATAGGTCTTATTCTTATAGCTTGGTCTACTATTATAGTTAAAAAAATAGAAAAGTTAAAGAATAAGATTGATAATATTGATAACCCGGATTATAATCATAAGTTGGATTTTGAAGTGGATGATGAGATTAGATCATTAGCTTTAGCAATAGAAGATATGCGACTTTCTTTAATAAATCAGGAAGAATATCGTAATCAGATGTATCAAAATATATCACATGATTTTAAGACACCTCTCACCGTTATAAAATCATATATAGAAGCTGTTGAAGATGGCGTTGAAGATGAAGCTACAGCACTTAACGTTATAAAAGAACAGACTTCAAAATTAGAACAAAAAGTACACTCACTTCTTTACTTAAATAAACTTGATTATCTTAAAAATTCTAAAAATATTGAGTTAGTACCAGTTGATATGGAGGAAATTATTAAAACTGAAGTTGAAAAGTTCAAATTTTATAGAAAAGAATTGAACTTTATAGTTGAATATGATAAGAAAAGTCAATTTGTAGGTACTGTTGAAAACTGGGAAACAATACTTGATAATTTATTAGGGAATTTTATAAGATATGCTACTACGACTATAAAAATTACAGCTAAGCAGAACAAGTTAATTTTATATAATGACGGAGAAAATATTAGTAATGATTACCTAGATGGAATTTTTACTCCGTTCCGGAAAGGGATCAAGGGTCAGTTCGGGCTTGGCTTATCTATTGTTAAAAAAACACTTGACATTATGAATTATGATATAAATATAGTTAATGAAAAAAAGGGTGTATCATTTATTATTACTAAAAGGACTCATAAGTAACTTGAGTTCTTTTTTTCTTGAAAAATTATTATATATTTACTATAATTTAGGTAGAGAGGATGTTGGAAAGTAATGAAAAAGATTAAGAGTAATAATTATATTAAAGTATTGTTTTCATTTATTATGCTTACTTTAGGAGCATTTTTAGCGGCTTTAGCGTTAGAGACTTTTTTAATACCTAATACTATATTAGATGGTGGTGTTACTGGTGTATCTATTATTATTTCTAAACTTAGTAAGTTACCAATGAGTTTATTAGTTTTAGTTTTAAATATTCCATTTGTATATATTGGATATAAAAATTTAGGAAAAAGATTTTTAGCTAGAACGGTTTATTCAATGGTACTTTTTTCAATATTTTTAGAGGCTTTTAAAGGATTAGAACCATTTACTGAGGTTATGTTACTAGCAACAGTATATGGGGGATTAATACTTGGCGTTGGGGTTGGTTTAGTTATACACTTTGGTGGATGTGTTGATGGGACTGAGTCTGTTTCAATAGTTATTAGTAAAAAGACTAATTTATCTGTTGGACAAATCGTTATGATGTTTAACTTAATTATTTATGCAGTAGCAGGTTTTATCTTTGGATTTGATAGAGCAATGTATTCACTACTTACTTATTTTATTACGTTTAAAGTAATTGATTTTGTATCGGAAGGAATGGAACAAGCTAAAGCGGCGATGATAATTACTAGTAAAGGTAGTCATTTATCTAGTGAGATATATAATAGATTAGGTAGAACTACAACTACTATTAAAGGAAAAGGATTAATATCTGGAGAAAAAGAAGTTTTATATTGTGTTGTAACAAGGGCTGAAATATTTGAACTTAGACATATAGTTGAAGAAATGGATGAGAGTGCTTTTGTTACGATATTAGAAGTATCAGATATTATTGGTAATCATATTAAGTCTAGTAATAAAGTTATAAAAGGATAGGTAATTTTTATGAGTTTAGAGAAAGTTGTAGAAAGATTAACAGAAGAGAAAATGACTATTTCATCAATGGAGTCTTGTACTGGAGGATGTTTTTGTAATAGTTTAACTAATGTAGAAGGAGCAAGCTTAGTATTTAAATTTAGTGCGATTACTTATTCTAATGAATATAAAATTAAGTTTGGTGTTAAGAAAAGTATAATTGATAAATATAGTGTATATAGTTTTGAGGTTGCTGATGAAATGAGTTATAACATTTCTAAGTATGCAGATAGTGATATAGGTATTGGTATTACTGGTAAACTTAATAAAGCGGATATTAATAATATGTATGGTGAAGATAACGTTGTATTTGTTAGTGTATATGATAAAGGTAAGGATAAGTTTTATCATAAAAGAGTAGTTGCTTCTTTAGATAATAGAGTTTCTAATAAGGAGTTAGTAGTTAAAGAAGTTACTTTAATTTTAGATGAAATATTAGGTTAGGTGAGATGATGATAAAAAAGATAGGAGTATTTGATTCTGGTATAGGTGGTTTAAGTATACTTAATGAATTGAAGGAAATGCTTTTATATGAAGATTTTTACTACTATGGTGATAGTTTAAATAATCCATATGGTGAAAAGAGTGATGAAGAGTTATTTAAAATAGTTAGTAATGTAGTAAAGATACTTATAGACAAAGGATGTAAGTTAATAGTTATTGCGTGTAATACAGCAACTACGAGATGTATGAAAAGGTTAAGGGAGACTTTTAAAGATATTATTTTTGTAGGTACAGTTCCGGCTATAAAAGTAGCGTGTGATCAGAGATTTAAAAATACTTTAGTAATGGCTACACCTGCGACAATTGAGTCTGAAAGGACTTATGAATTAATTAGAGATAATAAAAGATATGATCAAAAGATTTATTTATTAGCTTGTCCTGGTCTTGCGAAAGCAATTGAGGATGATGATAAGGATAAGATAAAAGAGATATTAAGGAATGACTTTAAAGATTATAAAGATAAAAATATTGATTCTATTGTCTTAGGTTGTACACATTATCCATTTATAAAAAAGGAAATATTAGAAGAAATGCCAGGTGTTAGTTTAATAGATGGATCTGTTGGTGTAGCAAAGGAAGTTAAAAGACAGTTAGAAGAACATGGTCTTTTAAATGATAAAAGAGATAGGACTATAACTATATATAATTCGTTAACTAAGAGTCAAGAAGATTATAATTAGATTTTTGGAGGAGTTTATGAAGAAGTATTTTTGGATATTACCGATAATTATTTTTTTAACAGTATTTGATGTTAGAGCTTTGGATGTAGGTTTAAATAAGTCTTATGATAATGATTTTAAGAAGTGTTATGATCGGACTATAGTTTTACCTAGTTATGATGACTCTGGTAAAATATCTGGACATTTGTTTTATGTTTCTTATTTGCTAAAGAGAGAAATTAGTTATACGATGAATAAAACGTCACAGTCTTTAAGCCAAGAAGGAGAAATAATCAAATTAGATTTGAATAATAAAGTTTTATATGAAAAGACTGATTTTTTGCCAAGTGATCTTGATGTTGATGAGATAGAGGGAGAAAATGATTCTGAAACAACAGACTTATTAATAACTAGATATGATGAAAATGATGAAATAATTTTTGAAGTAAAATATGCTGGATCGGGTTCTGAAGTATTTCATGGTTATTGTAATAGTTATAATGATTCTGGTAAGCAAGATGGATATTTAATATTGCTTTTATCTAATTCAACAGATTTAAAAGTTGATCCTGGATTTATAATGTTAAAGTATGATTTAAAAGGTAATTTAGTCTTGGAAAAGAATATTAATGAGTTTTCTTCTTCATTGTTAGGTTCTCTTTTCTATTTTGAAAATAATGAGTTAACTTCTTTCTTTAATTTTTCTGGTTCCCATCTTTATAAGCGAAATGTTTCTACTGGTGAAGATGTTTTTTATATAGACACTAACATTGATATAGCTAGTATTGGTTATAGTTATGATGAGTCTTCTAATATAGATGGCATTGTTCTTGTTGGGGACTCTTATATAGATGAATCTTGTGTTGGTACAATTGTAAAATATGATTTAACAGGAAAAGAAATATTTAGAAAAACA
Source organism: Acidaminococcus fermentans (assembly GCA_963660495.1). Taxonomy (GTDB): domain Bacteria; phylum Bacillota_I; class Bacilli_A; order RF39; family UBA660; genus CAG-877. Next base: position 1,208 of record CAVKYO010000032.1, on the reverse strand, counting down.
TATGACAAAGAAAGTATGTTTGCTGATGTTTTTAGTAATTTATATGTTGATGGTAAGTATGATGGCTATATAGTAACAGCTTCTTCTTATGATAATGGTACAATGATTTTGAAGTATGATTTAAAAGGTAATTTGACTTGGTCTACAGTATATGCAGATGAAGGAATGGATTTAGGTATAGTTAAAAATTATAATTCTTCCGGTAATCCTAATGGATTTTTAGTTTATGAAGGTAAATATATTAGTTTTTTATATGATAGAAAGCAGATGTTTAATAAAAATTCTAGCTCATATGAAGTTAAGAGATTAGTTTCTTCTTGTTCTTATAAGGTATCTAAATATACGTATGATGATTATCCTGTTATAAAGAAGGAAACTGTTGAAGGAAATATTTCTGTTAGTAACAGTAGTGCTTTTCCAGGAGAGATAGTTAGTGTTAAAGTTGTTGCGAAGGATGGATATACTTTAAAGAGGATTGTTGTTACAGATGAGGATGGTAAGGAAATTGAAGTAAGTAATGATGGTACATTTGTAATGCCAGAAGGTAAGGTAACTGTAACAGCAATATACAGCCGTATAACTAATCCTGAAACAGTATCTGCTTGTTATGTAGTACTTGGAATAATTTTGTTGATTTGTATCGGTACTTTGATAGTTCAAAAGAAAAAGGAAAGTTAATACTACATATTGGCTATTGTAAAACAAGTAAATAACTGATACAATGTAATTGTAGAAAAAAAGTAAAGGTTTGGCGATAAATATGTTGACAAGGTATAAAATAAAGTCTATCCTTAGACAGACAGACAGACAGACAGACAGACAGACAGACAGACGTTTTAATTGTGCCAAACTTTTAAGTAATAAAAAAGTCATATTAAGTTCTATCATTTTGATAGGACTTTTAATAGTGTTTATAAGTAGTTCATTTGCTAGTTTAACTCCAGTATCAAGTGTAACAATACCTTCAACTACATTAGCTTATTCAAGTACTGAAGAAGGATCTTGGCAAATAACTAAGTCTGCCTCTTGGCTAAGTAAAGGGAAGGCTAGAATTAAGTTAAAACTAAACACAGTTGAGAAATTAAAGAATGATTATACGGATGTGATTTTAGTACTTGATACATCTGGTAGTATGTTAGGTAGTAAACTAACACAAGTACAAACTGATATAAATAATTTAATTAATGATACTATTCCAAAAGGTAATA
>CAVKYO010000031.1:0-26274 GCA_963660495.1 Acidaminococcus fermentans | reverse complement strand
CTAAACAAAAAAAGAGATACATTATATAAAAATATCTCTTAAGTTAATAACATTGCTTAAAATCCTCTTTTTGTTATTTAAAGCATTTATTAAAACTGATAATTTTCTGTCATTTTTTCGCCAAAGTACATGGCATTTTTATAAAATTCTTCACAAGTAATTTCTCTTCTTGGTGCTTCATAGGCATAAAATTCTAATTTTTCTTTATCAAAGTCATTTGTTTTAATAAATTTATAAAAGTTATTTTTAATGTCTGCAAATAATTCTTTAAGACTATTATAACTTTTTAGTCCTTTCATATCGCTCCAAGATGCTTCAAACCAAGTGTACTTGTCTTTATCTTTATATATTAAGAATGAATGTCCTGGCTTGCTTTCACCATTATTTAAGACTACAAACACAGTTCTAAATGGATATTTATGTTTTTGAAAAAAATCCCTTTCTATTTCACATTGTTCCCAACATATGGCGTGATTGTTTTTCTTCATTTGCTCTAGCGTTGGCATTTTATAGTACTTTTGAAATTCTTCTTTTACTAGTTTTTCGTGAAGAACGTTGTCTTTATCGTGCCATCCATATGGTTTTTCTGATAATTCTTTATTAAATTTCTCAACTTCTGTCATTTACATCATCTCTTTCTATTAATAACTTGCTACAGTTAATTACCTTATCTATTATATCTTTATTTTTATATTTTTGTAAATCTTTACTTGCTCCTAAAATTTTATATATTATTTGACGTTCTTCTAAGTATTTGATTTTAGATAATTCTTGATAGCATTTCTTTACGTAAATAAAGATATTTTTATAGTCTTTTGGCTTTTGATATGGATCCATAACAATATCAGCCCAACGCCAAGGTTCTTGTTGCATCTGGTAAATTATTCTAAATTCATAGTCAATTGGTGCAACCAAGGTATCGTTAAAGTCTATTATTTTTACGTCTTCATTATTGTATAAAATGTTATCAAAGTGTAGGTCATTGTGTAGTAAGGCATATTGAACATTTTCTGATAGATATTTATCATATAGATTAAGCGATTTTTGAATCATTTTGTACTCTTTTTTTGTAAATAGTTGGCTTACATTTTCTAAATTCTTGGTAACAGTATTTTTAATTTCTTCTGACCAAGTAAAAGTTGAGTTTGTATTTATCTGTTGTGTATTTTTATGAAGTTCTTTTACTACTTCTACTATTTTTTTAATAGTATTTTCTTTTTCTTTTTCAGTCATTTTATAGTAATAGTAATATAGAGTTTTTCCAGGTAACTGTTCTATTATTTCGTATACATATGGTACATATTTTTTGCTGGTATCATATTTATATAGTTTAGGAATGTGCTTATTATCTTTATTTTTTGTGTAAAATTCATATTCTTTATCAAATGTATTTTCTTTATCTTTATTAGTACATACTTTTATAATATACTTATTATTTACACTGAACAAAGTATTATTAAAACCAGCATTAACTTCGTATATGTCCTTTATAGGTCCTAGAATGTTTTTGTTTTTTCTGGCTATTAAAGTACCTAGTTGTAGTCTTTCTTGAACTAAGTTTCTTGTTACTTCAAAAATTTCAAAGATTATCTCTGTTTCATCATTAAATTCTTTGTAAAAACTTTTGAAAAATTCAGTATGAACATTTCTCCAGTAGGCAAGTGATAAATCACCTTCGCCTTCAAGTTTAGCTAAATCTTCTGTCATATCTTTAAATTTTAAAATTAAATATGATTTGGTCCTTACAATACAAGCATCTTTTTCATTGTCAAAGTGAATTATTGATTCTTCGCCTATTGTAGGAATGTTTTCTTCATTATATAGATATGTTGTTGCGACTTTTTTGCCGGCTAGGACTAGGTTTACTAAATTATCATTGTCCATACCAAAACTCCAGTTTTCCATTTTATTCTCCTTTTATTTTATTTTGTATTTGTTTTGTGTATATTTTACGACTATCGTCAATTTCTATAGTGCCATAGTCGTGAACATTTTCCGCTAATGTGCCATTTAAGTCATAGAATGTGGGCCAAGATGCAGGCTCAGTCGTAACTTTTATAGAAAGGTCTTCATTGCAACGTCTAGTTACAAAACCATTAATTGCTTGGTGTGATACTAAAGGTATTTTCTCATCTATTTCAAATATTAGACCATAATAAGAGTCTATATTTAGAATTTCTTTTGTTTTCTTCGCTATGTATGTTGACTCTATAAAAGGAATTCTTAGACTTACATTAGAAAACCAAGCCTGGTCTCCTTGTAAGTATTCAATATAATAATTAGAATACATTTTCCGTGATTCTTCTAGAATACTTTTAAGTTCTTCTAATGACCTAGCTTGTTGTTCTTTTTTGCTTCCATATAAACGATTTATTCTTTCTAATAAATTATTTATTTTAGACATAGAAGCATTAATTTTCTCTTCTTCTAACATTCTTCTAATGATGTTTTCAGAAATGGAAAACTCTAAAAATTCTCTTGCGATTAGTCTAACTATTTCCGGATTAATTGTTTCATTTATTTGTTGACTTAAGGGTAAAGAAAAATTTTTCATATAGACAGCTACTGGCTTAGTAGAATCTGGCAATATTGGATATGTCATTTCTAAGTCTTTTAAAAACATATGTCTTCCTTCAGTATTATAAGCATATATAAATTGATGACGATTTTCTTCCATAATTTGTTTTCTTGTATATTCGTTCATAACCTCACCCGACATATATTATATCATGCTTGTAATAATATTTATCATATTTTTATATTTGACCAGAATACTTATACAATTTTTTGGTCACTGGTGAATATTCGACTTTTGATAAGTCTTTTGATTGTCTTTCTGCTAGATACTTAGTTAAATACATTGCTTGAACAAGCATTTGAAAATCATCTATAACTTGGTCATCTGCTTTTGAGTCAATAACTACTACATCTTGGTAATATTGTTTCAATTCTTCTACCATCATCTTATCAAACTCAGTTCCTCTGTTGAAGTAGATAGCATTACTTCGTTGGACAGTTGATAAGGTTGAACGACCATGACAGTATGAATACTTATCATGTACTATAGGTATACCTATACCTGATTCTACTAAGGTTGACTCTAAATACTTTGCTGCAGTTCTTGTATCATGCCCTGAAAATATTTCATAAACGTGACTCAGTTCAAAAGAAAAATCTTTTTCTACAATCAAGTCTAATAATTTGTTATCTTCTCCTTCTAAATAGTAATCCATTAAAATACTTACTGGAATTAAAGTTGCTCCTAAAGATATAAAACTTCTTTCTTTGTCTATTGTTGTTTGATATTGTAAATTTACTACATCTTCAGATGTTGACGGGTTGTTGGATAATAAATACTTTTTTAGTTCATTATCGAATGATAAATCAACACCATAGTTATTTCCTGAATAACTACAAGAAATGACATTCTTAAAACCAGAAATTCTTTGATATAAGAAATCTCTTGGTTCACAGTTGATACTTATTATGCCATTTTTTTGATTTAGTACTTTACTACCAAATTCACTTACAACACTAGAGCCTCCTACACCTGATACTATACTTGCATCTTTTATTTCTAAAAGACAACTTCTTATGAACTCTAAATCGGTTTTGTCTAACGCATCTTCTACCCTCCTTTTTAAATATTCAAAATTAATTTTCATGTTCTTTTCCATAAAAAAATCCTCCTCAAGTTCAATATAACTTGAGAGGAGGAAATATTTCGTCTACTCATATTTTTCATTTAATAATTCATAAGCTATAATTCTTTTCAATTCAAAATGTCTAATATCTTGTTTCTTTTCACAGAAAGCCGCACAATACCAACCGTTTTGAAATAAGAACATTTCTGCGGGATCTATTATTCTTTCATTTTCTCCTTTGTTGTAAGAATAATAACGAATTTTTACTTTCCTTTTTTCTTTTATGGCTCTTGTTAGTAAATTAAATTTCTTTTGAGTCTCTTCATCTAATTTAAACTTATTTGTATCTTGTTTTGAGCCGATGTAGATTCCTTTTATTTTTTCTTGGAGATTTAGAAGTTTTTCTTTTTGTTCTAGATCTGTTTCAGTACCGATATAGTTATCTAATATTTTGTAGTCACTTTCTTTAAACCTTCTGATAGGTACTTTAACTGGTTTTCTTAAAAAATAGCCACCATATGGTCCTAGTATGGACTCAATATAAATACCGGCTTTTTCTAGGTCTTCTTTGTAAACTCGTATCATCCTTTCAGAAACTTCTAAAATATCAGATAATTCTTTGATACTATATTTACGTCCAGAGTTCAATAATTCTAATAAAGTTATGGCATTAGATACTTTTGACATAATTTCACTTATTTAATGGCACTTTCTATTTCTTGTAATTCAAAACGATATTTTTGTTTTATATCTGGATACTTTTCATGTTCCACTTCACTTAAGAACATGTTCATTGGTCTTACCCATAGGTCATTGTTTCCATATAGAGCTCTATAGACAACACATTCTTCACCAGTTTCTGAGTATTTAGCAGTATCAACAACTAAGTAATAGTTTCCTTTAAAGTGTTTATATATGCCATTTATTTTTACTTTATTCATATTATCCCTCCAACATAATTATAACATCATTTAGTACCTTTATTATTATTTTTTTTGCGTGTTTGTTTTGTTACTACTTTCTTTGTTTCGCATAGCAGCATATACATTTTCTAGTTTAGGTACTTTTGGTGTCATACCTAGAATTGCATCTTGCCTAACTTTTCCAAGAACTTGAACTATTTCATTTTCGTTTAGACCTTTATCTTTTAGATCAGCTACATATTTTTCAATAACACTATCCGCTGTTTCCGGTTGGGCGTCTATGTCTTTAATATTATGTCTGGTTGAATATCTAATTTTTGGTAATTTTATATAATAATCTGAATTGTTCTGCTTGGCATTCTTTATTTTTTCATCTTCTTCAGATATAACCAGATCCTCTTGTCCTGCATAAAAGACTTTTATTTCTTCTTCTGTTTTTTCAACTAATGTTGGAGTTTTCCATTCATGACCAGATTTGTCTTGTAATCTACTTCTATTGGTAGGATCATAAATATAATGTTTGTCATTATCGTGAATAATGATAAAGGCGTGATTTTCAGAACCGGTATTACTCCAAACCATTTCACAGTCATATCCTAATACAGCTAGTAAATTATTAGCAACAGCTGCCTTATGAGCACACACACCACCATGTGATTTATATTCTTTAATCGAGTGTATATATTGTCCTCTTTGTGCAAGATTTTCTCTTACTTCTTGTACTCCTGAATCTTTTCCAACAAAATAATCATTAATAGTTTGTTGAATCAAGTTTATATCGGTTCCAATATTTCTATCTTCATCACTTTTTTTATTGATAAAATCTTTATATAGTTCATCATCATCAAGATAAAATCCGTATTTTAAATCACTATACGCTTTAATTATAACCTTTTTACCAAGAAAACCTTTACATCTAATCATTGGCTTATTTGGAATCGGATCATTTTGTATAACAATATCGCAGTCATTATTTTCTAATTCTTCTAATCGCTTGTTTAACTCCATATATATTTCTCCTCGTAATATGAATGTGTTTTATTCATATTATATCTTTAACTTAGCACTTATTTTATATATTAATTTTGTACTTATAATTTCATTATAACAGAAAAAGCCATAATCAGCTTTTAATTTGTTTTTTTGTTTTTATGTTCGTATTTGTGTGTTTTTACTTACAATTTTATGTTTATATATATGTATATATAATTCATAAATTATAATTAAAGAGACTTATATAATACAAATTATATATTTTGTTAGTTATTGTTAGTAACTTTCTAACTGTTTTTTCTATTATTTTTTATCTATATAGTTCTTTGCTCAACCTTTATAATTTACTTTATTAATTATTATCTTCTAAAATCCATTCTTGAAAATATTTTATTTTTGTATGACAATAAGAACATTCGCCATCAGCAATATTTATGCTTGCTCCACAAGAATGACATTTTATAAGATGTTCTTTGTCATTAAGTTTTAATGGTTCTATATTAAGTTTTTTCATTAAATATCTCTGGTTCATAGTTTTTGATATTATTTTATTATTTTGAAAGTAAACGATTCTTACATCTGCAACTACTTCAACATATAAGTTATTGTTTTTAGTTGATTCTTGAAAACTTAGGTAATCTAGTACATCATAGTCTATTATATTTTCTTCGCTATAGTATTTTTTTCTTACTTCATAATTGAAATTATTGAAAAATTTTTTCTTATCTATTTTTGTTCTGTTCCAAAAGTCTATTTGTTTTTTATTTTGTTTATCTTTATATATTTTTATTGGTGTTAAAACTATGTATGCATCAACTATATAAAAAAGATAATATAAAATTGCCGCTAAAATTAGACTATATATAAATATTTTGGAAATATCATAACCATTGAATGTTCTACCAGTTGCTTTTATGTACACATAACTTAGTATAAAACTAATTATTAAATCTATTATAGCTGTTACTATTCTGTATGTATTACTTTTTAATACTCTATCATAATGGTATTTACTTCCTAAATCTTTATTTGTGTAGTCAATGTTGTAGTAAGTTCGGCAATATGGACAACCTTCTAAAAAGTCTTTTAGTTTAGAATGCATTCCACAATTATGACAGGTATATTCAGTATTTTCTGCAGCTTTTGAGATGAAAGTGTACTCAATTCTGGAGTCAAATTTTTTTTCAACATGTAATAGTTGATTACTTATGTAATAATCTTTTTCACATCTTATACCATTAGAAATATCATCATTTTTGGAGTTATTAGTATTACGTTCTAGTATTGTGTTGTCAACGATATACTTAGTTTTAATATTAATTCCATATTTATTTAATTTTTTAATATGATAATTGTCAGATAATAATGGCATACTTCTTCTCCTATCTATTATTATTGTTATTGTTATTGTTATTATTATTGTTATTTGATGATGAGCCTCCTGAATAAGAACCAGATGATGTATAGTGACTAATTATGTCAAAGCTACTGTTTGAACATTCTATAGTATCTATTGTTGTAGAAGTGCGTTGTGTGTTTATTAGTTCTACCTTTTGCCCAGCAATTAATTTTATAATGTCGCCAGAACAGCTAACTTTACCTTCTGGATTGTCTGTTAAAAACTGATATATTTGTTCTATCTGTGCTTTTGTTAGGATAAAATACTTCGTTAATTCTACACATCTTTTCTGTCTCATCAATTCTGCATAGGTCTCGGGTTCTTTATTCATTTTTTCAACTCCTTATCTAGATAGTAAAATTCTATATTTTGAAATGGTAAATTTATAGCTTGAATATGATAGTAGGCATTTTCTTTTTGTTTAAGATAATGGCAATCTCTTAGGGCTGATGTTGTAAAGAATATATTATTGGGATTCGTTGTTGAAAAACTATTTTTATATTCTTTGAACAGTGTAGTTATATCATACGAATAATAGTCTTCTTTAATATTTTCTATTTCGTCTAAAACGCCTTTATATACTTGAAGCGTAGCGATGTGTCTCTGTTTAGTTCTATTTTCATCTCCATATGTAACTAAGTTTCCAGATAACAGCATGATATATAAAGAGTTGTTTTCTGGATATTCACACTGTTCTTTGATAATGTTTTTTTTCATATGAATTGTTACTTTACTAAACGGTGTTATATATATTATTTCTTTTATTGACTTAATTATTTGTGATGATAATTTATAATCTTTTCCATCTAATTCAAGGATAAATGCATCGTCACTATAGATATATTTCAATTTTTCATCTGTTGAAATTATTTCTTTTAGACTTGGATATTCGTCATTTTCACTTTTTTCCATAGGAAGATATTTTTTTATGTCATCTATACGCATTTTAGAAACATATTTATAAACTGTTTCATCATTGTACGCATCTTTTTGATAGTTGCGATCTTTATATAGTTCTTGTTGAAGCTTGCATGTATAACTTTTATTAGAATTATAGGTATTCTTTACAAATGGGCATCCTGTTTTACAAAGATATAAGTATTGACATTTTTCACACTTTTCATTGAATGGTAACTTATTGTGATTTAAAAAGATTTTATTTTTAGCAGTTAATAATATTTTTTCCACAGTATCTGTGTATATGTTGCCATAATAGTAGTCTTTATTTTTTTGACCTCTTACGCAAGAATATATATCCCCATTTTTTTCTAGTAAAAAGAACTTTTCTCCACAGTTATCACAATTAGTACAGTACTCTGGTCCAAACTCATCAAACCAAGGTCCATTAACACCTGTATCTAAATCAGTACCATCAAACTCTTCATGCAATTTTTTATAGAAGTCTACTTGTTCTTCTTCTGTTATATGATGTAGTATGCCATTTGAATTATAATCAAATCCAATCATGAAATTAAAGTCGTTCATATCTAAGCAAGTATTTTTATGAAGATATTTTATGTCTTTTATAATTTCATCTATGTGTTTATAGTGTTCTTTAAATATTGTTGCGGAAACTTTTTTCTTATTGGGAATATCTTTCATAAGATTAATATTTCCAAGTATTTTATTTAAGGTTTTTTTATTTCCTTTTGTAACGCGATATTCATCATGTAATGTAAATGGCAGATCTAAGCTTCCGGAAACTGACACATTAAATTTTTTGATTGTATCAATGTGCTTTTCTAAATTATACATATTAGTTTTGATATGTGGACTGCCTAATTTGAAACCAGCATCTGTTATTAGTTTTTTATTTTCTCTATAATAGTTTGAAATATATTCTATTAAATCATGAAATGTTTGTTTATCTAAGGTTGTTACTTCTCCTCCATGTAGTGAGATATTAAATGGATAAACATTTGATTCTTTAAATTTATTAACGGCATATTTTAGAGTATCTATAGCTTGATAATCTGTTTTTTCATCTATTGTGTTTTCTTCTAAGTAGCAATATTTGCAGCACATATTACAAGCCATAGTTGGCACATATAATAAATGTATATATTTTATATTTTCTTCCATATTTACTCCTAATTATAAGTTACTTCTATTTCTATTTTTCCATCAGAATTGCAATTTAATATTGTGATTTTAAAGTCATCTTTCATATAAATTGGATTACGGTAATTACTAAAGCCTACGCTTTGATTTAGTCCTCCAGTAAGACTTAACTGAACACTCCAGTAATTATAGCTAATATACTCTACATTATCAACTTTGATAAAAATATTACCATAATTTTCTGTTTCTATTTCCATAGGTAAACTTTCTAATGATAAATACCCGTTTTTGCTTTTTTTACCCATCTCAAAATAATTAATATGTGTTGGGCTTTCTTTAAAAGCTCTTTCATTTACAGATGTACCTATTGGTATGGTAATTGAATATAAATTTGTACATAATCTGAATGCTGATGAACCAATTTCATTTAATTGACTATTTTCAGTAAGGGTAACTGTGCGTAAAGATGTGTCGCCATAGAATGCATGTCCACCTATTCTCGTAACTTTATCTGGTATGACAATTTCTTTTAAAGAAATACAATTTTCAAATGTATTACCTCTTATCTCAGTCATGTTTTCGGATAATTTTATTGTTTCTAAAGAACCCGCATTTTTAAAAGATTCTCCTCCAAGGTGTGTTAATGTGTCTGGTAGCACTATTGAAGTTATAGATGTACAATTATAAAATGCACCGCCTCCTAAATATTCAAGATTTTTGGGTATATTTACGGTATTAAGACTAAAATCGTTTTTAAATGCTTGTCCTCTAATTTCTTTTATTGTATCTGGCAATGTTACTTTCCTTAAAAATGGCATGTTTGAAAAAGTATTTCCACGTAAGCCTACTACGTTTTCTCCGTTATGAGTAGATGGTATTATAGCACTTGTCATATTAGTTAAGCCAAATGTATAAAATCTTACATTATAGCCATTAGTTGTTTTTTCATACATTATATGCGGAGTCATAAATATTATTAATGGTAGAAAGAAGGCAACTAAGTTCATTATAGTTTTCGTTTTTTTATAAGTATCAGCAACCATATCATTTTTACTAGCCATAACAATATTCGAAATTTTTTCGTCAGGTCTTGCTTTAATTTCCTTGGTTAAGTATTTTACTATATCGTAATCTTTAGTTTTTTTATGTAATATTATAAGAATAATTATACCAACAATATAAGTTATTATTGGAAAATGGAAAAATATCAAAGAAATATAGGTAAATAATAGTGCAGAAAAAATACTACATAATGTTTTTTTTCTTTTAAATATTTCTGTTGGCATTAGATTGGAATTCTGACTTATACCAGCTTTTTCCATTTCTTTTTTAAGAAATGTTTCTACTAACTCTGTTTCGGATAAATTATAAATTTGATTATAGTCGGTAGTTTTAGCTATATCTGTTGAAATAATTTTGGTATCACTTGTTTCATTTAAGTTTTGTATAAAGTTATCAACAAAACTTGTGGATTCTGTTGAGTTACTGGTGGCAGATGAGCCTGAGGTTTCTTCTTTCAATACTATAATCCATATTATAATTCCTATTATTGCTATTGGGACAAAAAACAATAACGGATTGCCAAAAAATATCATGAAAAACATCATGGCAATTATGTACACCTTTATAATTAAAACTAAAATCTTGCTGTTAGAAGAATTTTTTTTCATATTTCAATAACCTCTTATTCAATTTTTATATTATATATTTAGAGTATATCATTTTGTTTAATAAAAACAAATGTTTTTTTCTGAATCTTAATTTTTGAAGTTTTTGATACAGTCTTTAATTTCGTCATCAGTAATACTTGTTAATAATTTATTCCAGAGAATAAAATTGTATGGATATTCTTCTTTTAATTTGTCATAGGCATTAGTTATGGCACTACTACCTGATGTGCAGAAAATAACTAATTTTTTATTTTTTAAATTATATGACTCTAAAAATGTATTAATTATTTTTGGAGCTATATACCACCAGATAGGAAATCCTAAATAAATTGTATTGTATTCATCCATATTTTTTAAAGTGTTTTTTATAGCGGGTCTTGAATAGTTATCAGACATTTCAATTGAGGTACGACTATTTTTGTTTGTCCAGTCTAAATCTTCTTTTGTATATGGTACTTCAGGAATTATTTCGTATAGTGTTCCTTGTACAATATTATTAATCTTTTCAGCTACTAATTTTGTCTCTCCTGTGCAGGAAAAGTATGCTACTAATGTTTTGTTCATATATTCTCCTTCTTTCATTTTTAATTCACAATAATTTTTAAATACTGACCTTGGTACTTGCATTTAATATTGTCTGACAATGTTGTAATCTTTTTTAGATTAAAAAATTCATAACCAAGTCAATTATAACTTCTTTTTCTTTTGGATTTGACTCTGCAATAAGTAATGTTAAAGCAGTCAAAGTATTATTATCAATAATTTGTTTATTACCCTTATATAAGATATCATTATAGTTTAGGAAATAGATAAATAATGTTGCCGCTATTCTCTTATTACCATCTATAAAAACATGATCTTTTATAATCATATATAAGAAATTAGAGGCTTTTTCTTCTATACTTTTATAAACTTCATTATTATCAAAGGTTTGTTAAATATTTTCTATGATTGCTTTTAATCCCTTATTTCTTTCAATAGCAAAAATATCACTTTCTTCGTTAAATCTTAATTTATTAATTATTTTTAAACACTCTTCATATTTTATTTGTTTTTGACTATTATTTCCTTTTGGTTTTAATAGTGTTCTATGATCATAATCATCTAGAAGATTAAGTGCTTTTGAATAACTTCCTATTACTTTTAAAATTTCTTGAGCGTCATTATTTTCTAATTTTTCATCTATTCTGTTAGCAATATCTATTAATTTAACTGTCTTTTCTAAATATTCTAATCTTTTTTGGTTTACTGCATAGCCTTTAAGCATGTAATCTTTTAACACTTGATTAGCCCATTTTCTGAATATGACACCATTTTTGCTTTTTACTCGATAGCCAATACTTATTATCATGTCCAAATTATAGTAATCGACTTGATAAATTTTACCGTCTTTTGCAGTTGTTGCAAAATTTGCAACAACTGAACTATCTAGTTCTTCTTTTAATACATTTTTGATATGTCTAGAAATAACTGATTTATCTCTACCAAATAACGTCGCTAGTTGATCTAAAGATAACCATACAGTTTCATCTTTCATATTAACTTCTAGTTTTACATTTTGATTTTCAAATAAAATTATTTCATTTTTCATACGAACCTCCTGTTAAATTTTTTATTGTCTATATTTTAATGTAACTTATTATATTCTTCGTTACTTACTGGTTCGCACCATTCATTTGAAGTATTTTCACCTGGTACTTCTATTGCGATATGACTAAACCAAGAATCTTTCTTCGCTCCATGCCAGTGTTTTACATTTGCTGGTATTGTGATGACATCCCCTGATTCTAAACTAACAGCTTCCTTTCCTTCTTCTTGATACCAACCAGCTCCATCTACACAAATTAAGATTTGTCCTCCATCTTTAGTCGCATGATGAATGTGCCAATTATTTCGACAGGCTGGCTCAAACGTAACGTTAGCTATAAACATATTATCTGTTTTTGCTAAAGGATTTAAATACGAATTACCTATAAAGTATTTGGCGTAGTCAAAATTAGGTTTTCCTAAACCAAAGACACTCCCATGTTCTTTATGTTCATTATTATTCATTTAATTTTCCTTCCTTTCTTGATTTTTATTTACAGATTACTATTTGATTAACTTTTTTTCTAAGCAGTAAGGAACAACTTTATGTTTTAATGTATTTGATAAAATATCCTCACCAGTTTTAGATTGATACCATAAGAAGTTCTCAATTTCTGATGATGTTGATAGTTCTCCATCTAATATGCCATTGTATTTAAAAATATAAAAATGAATTAGCGTAATTCCATCACTAGTGGCAATTTCATCAAACTGCATCACTAGTTCTAAATTATTCTCATCAAATAAAGCCTTATCTCCTAACTCCTCATGGCATTCTCTTATCGCTGCTTGTAATGGTGTTTCACCAGTTTCAACTTTTCCACCTACCATTTGATAAGTTGTTCTTTTTCTTGGCTTATCAATTAATAAACTATTATTTTTAAAAAACATTGTTCCTACTACATCCAAGTTTTATTCCTTCTTTCTAATTAATTATAAAATTTTTTTGTGAGTTTAATTATTGTTTATGTTATTCAGAAGTATTTTCATCTTTATAAACATCTTTAAGTAGATTAAATACTGCCCATCCTTTAGGCCAGCCTACATAAAATGCTGTATGTGTTATTATTCCCACCATTTCTTCTTTAGTAACGCCATTTTTCTTAGCGTTTTCTAAATGATATTTTAGTGAATTATCTGTTATCCCAGATGACATTAAGGCAACAACGGTAATGATGCATCTTGTTTTTAAATCAATTGAAGTGTCATTCCAATTTTCACCAAATAATATATCATCATTGTAATGTGCAAACTTAGGTGCTAAGCCTCCTAATTGATCTCTTCCTGCTGTTTGTTTTATCATTTTATTTCTCCTATCATTATTCATCTTCCATATTTATTATACAACTTTTTAGATTATTATTTTACTTTTTAAAGTTATTTTTCGAAATGAAAGGTTCATATGTATCTTTATATTTTTCAAGACAATTATCAACATCAAACCAATAGACATTAGTTAAGATGTTATCTTCTGGATCAATTTCTGTTCTTTCTAATACTCCACCAAGTGCTTTTAATGTTCTATCTGAACCAAGGTTATTTACATCACAATCTAACATTACTCTGTCTAGTCCAAGATTTTGAACTTCTTGCATACCTAGATATAAATTAATCTTATTATAACCTTTTCTTCTTTCTGTTGGTCTTATTCCATATCCTATATTTCCACCAAACTGTTTCATAGCCTCTGTTAAATTCCATCTAATATTGATAGTTCCAACAATTCGATTATTGTTTTCTCTAATTAGCAAAAATGTTTTACTTTGGCAGCGGTTTATCTTTTTAGCATAGTCTTCATCTTCCATACTTAAGCATCTGACAAGGGCTTGTTCAAATGTGTATCCTTCGGTAATTTTATCTAAACCGCCGGTTCCATTTATATCAGAATTGTATTCTACAAATTCATTGATGTACTCAATTATTTCATCTTTTCTTTCTAATGATGGTTTTTCTAAATAAAACTTTTCCGTACATATCGCCTACTTTCTGGTTTTAGTTTCTATAATTATTATACTGTAATTTTATATTTATTGAGCATGAACCTAATTAAAATTTCTATTCTCCATAATTGCTTAATTTTGAATCAGTCGCTGTCACATTATTTTTTGCTTATAGTTCAAACTGTATATAATGCACCTTTAGTTCTTGCTTTACTACAATAAGGTACAAACGTGTGTTTGTCAATATGCAAATTATATATTTTGAAAAAATGGAAAAAGTTCTTATATACGAAGAAAGATGAAATTTAAATTTCATCCGTTTTTATTATGATTAAAGGTACTAAAATTTCATCATCTGTATATCCTGCATGTTGTGATTTTAATATTTCTGCTCCAATGTACAATAAAGTTTTATTAGTTTTAGCAATAGCTAGATAATCTCCTAATATGTCTCTAAAAACTTCATTTTCTTCACCAGTACCGAACAATTTGGAATTTATGACATCTTCTTTAGTATATAAATCGAAGTCATCTTTAAAATATTTATTAAATATTTCTGGAAATTCTTCTTTTTTATTATCTTTTATAAAAAAGTTAACTGCTCTTGGCTCTAATGATGTATTTCTTTCCAGACAATCTACTATATCCGGATAATCCTTAAGCATTATATTTTCTACATTTTTATGTCCATGGTCCGCAACAACAAATATTATTGTATCAGTTAATTTATGGCTTAGTTTTTCGACTTTTTCGTTTATATTTTTGATTATTTCTTTTACTTCATCAGTATCACATCCAAGTTTATGCATAGTATGATCTGGTTCTGTATCATAGGCATAAATATATTTTCTTCCAGGCTTGTTGCATAGTGTTTCTATTATGTTGTACATATCGTCAATACCGTTGTATGGATCTGTGCCAAACGGAAATAGTATATATCCAGAATCAGTTCCTTTTTCATTTATTTCTTCCATAATCGATTTTGTAATCATATGTTTTTTGTTGTATTCACGTGCTTCTGGTAACGGTTTATGTTTTTCATCTTCTTTTGCCGAATTCAAAAATGTCGTGATTGTTTTATCTATATCTTTATAATACATGTCCCATCCAAGCATACCTGTTTCAACAGGATTAAGTCCCGTTATCATAGAGGTTGTTGCGGCTACTGTTGTTGCCGGAAAAACTGTTGTTATAGGTTTGAGTCTGTGTTTTATAAGAAAACTATCAGGTTCTAGAACTCTATCTATAATATTTGAGCCAAGTCCATCACATAGTATAGTTACTACATTTTTAGGTTTATTTTCACTTAATATTTTATCAATATAATCAATGGTATTATGCTTATATTCTAAGTCAAAGTACTTTCTGATAGAACAAGCTAAATTTGTTAAACATTCATTATAATTATTTTTTACTGTCATAATTATTTACTCCTTTTCTTATTGCATTCATTTCAATGTATATCTTAGTATCAAGATGACTACTATTTGTATATATTTATTATACTATTTTTTTGTAATTTTCTTTGTGTTTTTTATTATTTTAGAATATTTTTATTATACTTCAGCCGAAATAGCGGCTGAACTTATGATATTTATACAAATATTATCTATTATCTTAATTACCAAACTATAATGCAAATATATGTCAATATATATATTAATAAGTGTAAGGATATATAAAAACAGTGCAAATTGCACTGTTAATTAATCTATCTTTACTAGTTCTGCCGATATTTCACTACCAGACGATGTTAATCTTATCTTTGAACAATCATCAGAAATTAGATAGCTCTTTGGATTTTCATAATAAGGATCTTCTTCTCTAGGTCCTACTGTATGTTTCATTTGAAGGAATGTTATTGTATTTTCATTAATTGTAAACACACCAAAATCTTCTTTGCCTTCAACCTTATACGTTCCATCCTCATTCAAAACATATTTTAAATCATTTATATCTCCATTTACATAATATGTTCCGTAGCATCTAACGGTTGTTGAGCAATCTTTAGAGTTTTCTTTTTCTTCTGCTACTTGACTGGTAGTTTTTTCATTATTATTATTTTTCTTCTCAGTTTCTGTTTTAACGGTGTCTTTTACAATTAATTTATCGTATGCAATATATCCTCCTAATCCAACTACTAAAATAGATAATATGACTATTGTTGTAACTAAATATTTGGTCTTTTTCAATTTCTTTCCTCCTTTTTTGTGATTAGTATACCATACTTTGCAATTTAATAAAGTTATTTAACATTGATTTACATTGCATTTACACATTATGCTAATTATGTTTTTGATTAGTCCATAATTATTTTATTTAGAAAGTGAAAAAAGCACCTTATTAGGCACTTTTAAAATAGTAATCATAAAAGTCATATTTGAATACTCTATATATACTACTTTTGCAATTTACTTTGTATGATTTTTTTATACTTCCATCTGTATTTCTTTCTGAAAAAATGCAGGCTTGAGCCGAGTCTATTATAATGCTTTCATTATAATTTTGTACACTGCTCATATATGCTGAAAATGCTACTTCAAATTTGTCTACAAGTTCAAATGTTTTTTTATTTTCATCAACTTTATACTTATAGTAGTATGACTTACCATCATCTTCTGGGCTACTATATTTAAGTCCGATACTTGACCAAGAGAAATTAGGCACTGTTGTGCTTATGCCAATATTGTTATTAAACATTGTTAAATAATATACGCCTGATGTTGAAGTTGGAACATAGCTTACAGTGTGTTGCCCTCCAGCTATAGTAAAGTTTCCAACTTTGGTATATAAATATTTTTTAGATTCATAGTTTTCATAAAAGCTTTCATCTCCAAGTATATACTCAATTTTTGGGTTGTCAAAAATATTACTTATTTTTATAATTGAAGACGTTTCTCTTGAACTTAATATAATTGTATCATTAGTTAGATAGTTTATAGTATTAATATGCATCCAGTCTACACCTACTGATTCTACTTCTTTTGCTACTTCATCTTTATTGTAATAGGCACTTTCTCTAATATCTGGTAGGACTTCTTCTAGATAAAATGCATCTTCTACTTTGCCAGATGTAAGATTAAGTTTTATAATTGCATCTTCACAAGAGTCTTTTGTTGTATCACTTGCTAGAACTAATATATTGTTTTTTTCTTCATCAAAAGTATAGTCATGGTGTAATTTATATTTACCTAAATTATATATTTTTGTTATTTGGCCTAAGTTGTTCATGCTTGCTATTTTTCTTTCAGATATACTAAAATACATTTCGCTATCTTTAAAAAGCAAATTTACAGCTCTATATCCAAGTATTGGAATTTCTCCTCTAATAACACCGTCATTATCTACTAGCCAAATATAGTCCTCATCACTAGAATCACCCAAAATAGCAAACAGTCCATCTTCCAACTCATCACTATTATCCTCTGTTATTTCTACTTTATTGTCTGTTGATATTTTATAGTTTGTAAAATCTAGTGAGTATTCTTTTGTAATTTCTTCCCCATCATTATTTGTATAAGTTAAATATAAGGTGTTTTTACTACCCATGATAAAGCCAAGCAATTGATAACTTTGTATTTCATTATTACATTCTACTAGGTCTTTTTCAAATGTTTTATAACCAGATACTTTTACTTTGTATGACGTAAGTGTTAAGGTATCATCTTTAAAATATATATTAATAGAATTGTTGTTGGTGCCATATGGATTGTATATCATTAATGGATTATCTGCTGTGTAATTATTTTCTTTAAGTTTGGTATTAATTTTTTCTGTAACATTTTCTTGATAAAGTAAATTATATATTTTTATTGCTTTATTTTTATTAACTATGTATATATCTTCTCCTATATCTGAATAGTTTATTTTTACATTTTTATCAATCCAAGTTTCGTCTTTTAAATTTTTACTCATATTTTTTTGATTTATAGTTTCAATAATTTTGTATGATAAATATATTGCTGATGCTAGCAGAAGTAATAAGATTATTTTTATTAGAGCTTTTTTTTGCCTTTTACATGTCATGTTTTTTCTCCTTTTTTGTTAATTTTATCAGTAAACTATGGTTAAAATGTGTAAATAAAATGAAAAAATATGGCTGTTTATTACATATTTATGGTCTCTATTAATATATATCATATATTTATTTTAATTATTTTATTTGACAAGTTCTAAATTTAATTGTTTTTTTAGAGTTAACTCTAAATCCAATAGAAATAATCATATCAAGATTATAATATGGATAAACTCGTTTAACCTCACGAATTCCTTCTATTTGAACTTGTGCAATTTTTGCACAAGTTGCAGTTTCATTTAATTCTTCATCTTTATAAATATTATTGATATGTCTTAAAATACCACTTCTATCAATATTAAAAAGTGTTGCTAATGCTTCTGTATTTAGCCAAATTTCTACTTTTTTATCGCCATTTTCATCACTATAAAATATTTTTCTCATTTCCAATTGATTTACTGTCTATGCTTATTCCTCCTTATCTAAATATTTTTTACATCATTAAACAATCAATTTGCTCGAATTCGACCAAATTAAACCTTATTTATTCATCTTCAAAATTTAATAACTTTTCTTGTATTTATCATTATTTTGTTCTTTTATAAACAGAAAGAACGCTAACAAAAACTGTTAGCATTCATACTAGTAATTATTATTTTTTTCCAATTATTCCATAATATCTTCTGATTAACTTGATACCTTTTTCAGTAGTGTTTTGTTTAACATATTTTTCAAATGTTTCCTTCTCTATTGGTTTTCTTTCATATTCATTAAATGATTCTTCTGAGAAGTCATCTAATATTGGAGTTTTAACTAGTAAAGCATATAAATCTTCTTTTGTTTTATAGTACTCTATTACATGAAGTGGAATTAATTCTACTTCTTTAAATCCTGCATCCATTATTGCTTCATAATCTATTAAGCTTATAGGCTTAACATCGTGATATGCTTGACCTCTTTTAAACATTCTTTTTAAAGACCAACAATCCAATTTATCAACACCTCTTATAACAAGTTGACCATTATCTTTTAATGTTTTATATATTTGCAATGGATTAATTATTGTATGCCGTGCTGTTACTAAGTCAAAGTAATTATCTGGAGTATCCATTTTTAGATTATCCATAACTCTAAATGAGATATTCTTTCTTTTACTTTGTAATAAATTTTTATTGGCTGTTTCTATCATTTCATCAGAGAAATCTGTTCCCAATATTTCAGCACAATTTGGAAAATTTTTAAGCACTTTTTCTCCTGCTGCTGTTCCCAAATCTAAAATTTTTGTGTTTTCTTTTACACGGTTTTTTATTTCATCTTCATAAATCCAATTTGTAATTACTTCGCTAGTATAGTCTATATCTTCAAAAGACCAATTAGCTATTTCACTATAAAAATCATGTTCGTTCGTTTTCATTTTCTACCATCCTCTCTTAACATAAAATGTGATTGTATATAAAAAGAACCTCCTTTCATGAATACGACACAAAAAACAATCACAAAATTATTGTGTATATTTTTTGTCATTCATGAGGAGATTCTTAAGGCTCTTCATTATTCCTTTAAAATTTGTTTAGCTGGTAGTAAAACGCGAATGACTAATTGATTTACTACATTTAAATTATAACAAATTAATATTAATATGTCAAAAATCACTACAAGCAAAAAGGATGTCTGCATTTAAAAATGTTGTCTGCATCCTTTTTACTTATTTTTTTAATTCTGTCCATATTATTTATACTATGTGGACAAGTCGTGAACAAATTGTCATATGTAGACAAATTTATCGTTTTTTCTATTTCTTCCAATTCCTTATTTTATAAGGCGTGTGATGTTATTTACCACAACAGTTCTTGTACTTCTTACCAGAGCCACAAGTTCATCCTTTTTCAGTATATATGATACTATGAAGCATGTATAGTATTATAGGTTTTTCAAAGTTTAAAAGGTCTGAACAGTATTGGTATAAATGTTACATATAGTATTATTTTTACCATACATTTTTTAGTCTGTGAGCACAAAATGTGCACATTGTTCCAATCACATATTCAAAAATGCATAACATCATATATGATATTACTAATTATTTCAAATTTTTCCAACGTTATGTGTTTTATCTATTTTTTTATCTAATTTTTTGTAATTTGATTTAAAATTTAATAAAGTTTCCATTGCACTTATAACTGCTGAGGATTCAAATACATCTCTTCTATAATACCCATTTGTTAGGTATCCTGTTATTCCATTATCTTTTTTATTACTACTATTACCAAGAATACTTTCAATAACTTTATTTAAAGATTTTCCATCTTTAACATAATTAAACATTCTTTCAGTAATTTGAAGACCAGTTGATTTTCCTATAAATTCATTACCATTTTGGTCTAATATTGATGCATAAGTAACAATAAAATATGTATTATCTATCTGTTCATATCCACCCTCAATACTAATTAGTAAATCAAATGAAATATCATTTTCCATGCAATAATTATATAAACCATGATTTCTATTTTTTGCACCTATTAAAGTTTCATCATTAATAGGTTTAGAACTTACTAAAGAATTAACATTAACAGGGACAATAGAAATATCATCAAATCCTAATTCGGTCATTGCAATTAAAATTGACCTTTGTTTAGAAACATTCGTTGAGCCTAAAACTATTTTCATACTTTTACCTTTCTAATTTTTTATAAAACAAGCTATTTACCACAGCATTGTTTATATTTCTTTCCGCTGCCACAAGGACAAGTATCGTTACGTCCTATTTTTTTTGACTTCTTTGGTGTTTTCTTTACTCCTTCATCGCTTTCATTAGTTATTTGTTTTTTTGATACTGCTTTTCTTTCAACATTGTGACGAACTTCTGCTTTTAATAAGAAGATACTTATATCTTTATCTATCTTTTGGAGCATAGAGTCAAACAATTCAAATCCTTCCATAGTATAAGCTCTTAATGGATCTTCTTGAGCATAACCTCTTAAGTGAATTCCTTCTCTTAAATGAGACATTGTATTAATATGTTCCATCCAATAGTTATCAACAACTTGTAGTGTTATAACTTTTTCGAATTCATCAGTTATTTCTTCTGGTATCTCTTTGATTTTTTCCTCATATTCAGCTATTACTTGTTGAGCTATTTTATCAATCACTTCTTCTGTTGAAATTCCGGAGATACTACTTTTCTTAATATCTTTTTTCAATAGATTTTCGTTAGCAAAATCTACTATTTCATTTAAATCATTATCCGTTAGCATTCCTTCAGGTGCTAAATGTGAATTTACTAAATCTTCTACGTGATGTCTAAATGAACTTAATACCATTTCATGAATTGAGTCACTATCTAAAATAGTATTTCTTTTTTCATATATTATTTCTCTTTGATTATTCATTACATCATCATATTGTAATAATTGTTTACGAATATCAAAGTTGTTTCCTTCAACTCTCTTTTGTGCTGTTCCAATTGACTTAGTGAATGTTTTACTTTGAATAGCTTGGTCACCTAAACCCATGTTCTTCATCATTTCACCAATACGGTCAGATCCAAAGCGGACCATTAGGTCATCTTTCATTGAAACAAAGAATTGAGTATAACCAGGATCTCCTTGACGTCCAGAACGACCTCTTAACTGGTTATCAATACGACGAGACTCATGTCTTTCAGTACCTACAACACATAACCCACCTAAATTTCTTATTTCATCTGATAGTTTGATATCTGTACCACGACCAGCCATGTTAGTTGCGATAGTAACAGATTTACCTAAACCAATTTTTGAAATTATTTCAGCTTCACGAGCATGGTTTTTAGCATTCAATACTTCGTGAGGAATTTTTGCTTGTTTTAATAAACTACTTATTAATTCACTTGTTTCAATTGCTATGGTACCAATTAAAACTGGTTGTCCTTTTTCATAACGCTCTTTTACAAAATTTATGATTGCTTTATATTTCGCCTCTTTAGTAGCATAAACTAAATCTGGAGCATCAATACGAGCAATAGGTTTATTAGTAGGAATTTCAATAACATACATGTTATATATATTTCTAAACTCTTCTTCTTCTGTCTTAGCAGTACCTGTCATACCTGATAATTTCTTATACATTCTAAATAAATTTTGGAATGTAATAGTTGCTAGTGTCTTAGTTTCTTGATTTATTGTTACACCTTCTTTAGCTTCTATTGCTTGGTGTAATCCATCAGAATAAGCTCTTCCTTTCATTAAACGTCCAGTAAACTGGTCAACTATTATAACTTCATCATCTTGTACTACATAGTCAACATCATTTTTCATAGAGTAGTTAGCACGTAATGCTTGATTTATGTAATGTAGAAGTCCAGCATTTTCTATTTCATATAAATTTTTGATATTAAATGTCTTTTCAGCTTTTTCTGAACCAGCATCAGTTAAATTAACACTTTTTGTTTTTTCATCATAGATATAGTCTTTTTCATCTTTTAAACTTTTAGCAAAACGGTCTGCATCAATGTATAGATTGGCACTTTTCATTTCACCACCGGAAATTATTAATGGTGTTCTAGCTTCATCTATTAAAACTGAGTCAACTTCATCGATAATGGCAAAGTTTAGTTTTCTTTGTACTCTGTCTTCTTTGTGAACGACCATGTTATCTCTTAAGTAGTCAAATCCAATTTCATTATTTGTTGAATATAAGATATCACAGTTGTATGCTTCTTGTTTTTCTTTAGGAGATAAGTCTCTTGTATTGACTCCAACAGTTAAGCCTAAAAATTCATGTATTTTGCCCATCCAGTCAGCATCACGTGTTGCTAAATACTCATTTACTGTTATGATGTGAACGCCTTCGCCAGATAAGGCATTTAAGTAAGCTGGTAAAACACTAGTTAAAGTTTTTCCTTCCCCAGTTTTCATTTCAGCTATATTTCCATAGTGTATAGCAAGTCCACCTAAAATTTGTACATAGAAGTGCTTTTCTCCTAATACACGAAAAGCGGCTTCGCGTGCAGTTGCGAATGCTTCTACTAGGATATCATCCAAAGTTTCTCCTTCGCGTAAACGATTTTTAAACTCCTCTGTTTTATTTTGCAATTCTGTATCTGTTAATTTTGAATATTCTTCATCTAATTCCATTACTTTATCTGCTAAAGTAGTGAATTTTTTCATTTCTTTATATTCGTGATCGAATAATTTCCTCAAAAGGTTCATTCTATCAACTCCTTCAAGTTAATATTTTACCAAAAAAAAAGTAAGAATAAAAGTAATATACTTATTTTCTTTCTTTTTTTAAGACTATTTTTATTATAGTGTATTGTTATATCTGTATAGCATTATAACAATTTCTTCTCTGGAGCAACTCTTTTCTGGAGAAAAAGTCTTTTTGCCTGTTCCGTTTGTAATATTATTTTGATATGCCCAATTGATGGCGGTATAAAATATTGTATTTTCACTCACATCGGTAAATGGTATTGTACCTTCGGCATTAGGACTACCAGCATAGCGCCATAACATTGTAACAAACTGTTCTCTAGTTATATACTCGTCTGGTGAAAATGTTTTACTTGCTGTACCCTTGGTTATACCTTTTGATTGTGCCCATTTTACTGCACCAGCATATGTGGCATTTTTTGATACGTCATTAAATCCAGTTTCAATATTGCTTTCTTCGCGAATTCCAGTCACGACATCTCCAGGTCTATTAGCATAGCGCCATAACATAGTTATTGCTTCAGCTCTAGTTGATAATCGTCCAACGCCAAATGTGTTGTTACCAATACCATAAGTTATACTGTTTAGATATGCCCATTTTATTTCATTGTAAAACGTTGATGTTTTAGGGACGTCTTTAAATATATTATCTGTTTGGAAGTTGGATACTTTTGTTCTTCTTGACTGATCGGTAAAATAAATATCTAATTGTGTATAGCCAACTGGAGTACCGTCTGTAGTTGTATTGTCTATTGTACTAGAACAATTTATAATTGACACATCATTTCCTCTATTAGCTCCAAAGTTATATAAATTACCTGTTGCTGTTGAATTTTTAATTACAAATTCTTTTGCTTTTGTAGCTTTATAGTAGTTTGTAAAATAACCTTGATGTTCAAAGAAGAAACCGTATCTTTTATTACCTATTGCTTTACAGTTTTCAATAATTACATATTCTTCGTCAGAATAACCAGTGCCTATACCAAATCCGGCTCCTCCTCCAGAGTCGATTGGTGCTATTTTTCCACAATTTTCTGCTGTACTATTACTTATTTTACCATTAATTATATTATCCATTCCAAAGCCTGTTCCATCTGTATTCTTTACAACCATGCTGTCCCAGAAACAATTTTTGCATAGATTAATCATAAATCCTTTTCCAGCACTGGTGTAATGTTTTGCTTTTACGTCAATACCATCTATAACAAAGTTTGAAAAACTAACATTTTCAAGATACTTTGCTTCTTTTCTATCTGAGTCCGATATATTGTTATAATAAAACATGTCCATGCCAGATTCTATGGTGTTATCTGGTGCATATGGTTTTAAGATAGTTGCATTATCTCCTGATGTACCTGATCCGACAATTGTTGTATTGTTTGTAAGTTTTATGACATAGTCTTCATTTGGTGCTGCCCCACCTTTAGAAAAATAATATGTACCGGATGAAAGCATAATAATTTCATTGGATTTAGAGTTATTAACTAAAGACTGTAATGTTTTGGTATTATAGTCCATTGCTTTTAATTCTTTATCTGTTACTACTCCATCACTTAGAAAATTACCTTCTACTAAATACTTTTTATTAGAGGACGTATTACTACTATTTCCGTTACCAGTGTTATTATTTGAAGTTTCAGTACTACTTGCTTCACTGGTATTGCTAGAATCATTTTGACTTATATTTTCTTGTTCATTCCCTATTGTTGCTGATTCTGTTATAACACCTTCTTCTAGTGCCTCCTGACTTACATCGTCAATATTAATCTTTTCGACCGCTACTTTTTTTGGTGCCGAGACCGTTTTATTATCTGAATTGTTTTTAAATACTTGAACTAAATTATACTTACATATAAAGTATGTAACAAAAAAAGTTACAACCATAAGACTTATGATTTTTAGTCCATTTCCCGACTTTTTCTCTTTTTCCATTTTTTTCTCCTTCTACCGTTACTATTTTAATTATTATATCACACTCTTTGAGTATTGTGTCGCGGTTAGACTAAATTTCTTTAAATTAAAAATGATAATGTAGAGTGCTGCTCTTTCATTATCATTTTATGTGTATATAAAATATTTTATTTTTTATTCAGATTCAATAACTCCATAGTTACCATCTTTTCTTTGATAAACAACGGCGGTTTTATTGGTATTACTGTCTTTATACATATAGAATTGATGTCCTAAAAGTTCCATTTGTAGAATTGCCTCTTCTTCATCCATTGGCTTTACTTCTACAGTCTTTCTTTTTACTATTTTTTTCTCTTCTGTTTCCTTTTCTAATTCTTTTTCTATCACACTCATGTCAAAATCATGATTTGTTTTTCCTTGTTTTGACATTAACCTTGTCTTATTCTTTCTAATTTGTCTTTCTAAGGTATCAAGAGCCTTATCAACAGCGGCATAAAAATCATCTTTGGTTTCCTCTGCTCTTACAATATAAGTTTTTAGCGGAATAGTAATTTCTACTCGTTGTTCATGATTCTTTACTTTTACAATTACATTGGCACGAATTTCATCGCTATTCTTTAGATATTTTTCTAACTTTCCTAATTTTTCTTCAATGTATGCATGCATAGAATCTGTAATTTTTAATTTGTCTCCACGTATAATAATTTCCATAATATCTTTCCTCCTTATGTCTTAATTATAACATATTTGCATATAAAAAAACTACTATTTTGTAGTAGCTTCTTTTACTAGTTTAACGTTTATTGCTTGGAAACCTTTACTAGTTTCTACTAATTTAAACTCTACTAGTTGGCCTTCAGATAAAGTTTTGTAACCTTCTGCTTCCCGAGTTTGACAGTTATTTAGAAGTTAAAATCCCACTTTCCCTTTATTTATATG
>CAVKYO010000030.1:0-6852 GCA_963660495.1 Acidaminococcus fermentans | reverse complement strand
ATTCTATCAAAAAAGATAGAATTTTAAAATTCTATCTCTTAAGTTAATAACATTGGGATTTTAAGTCCTCTTTCTGTTATTTAAACAACTAAAAAAGGAGCCAAAATAATGACTCCATCTATTAACAGAGGATCTTCACACTATATAGTGAACCTTCCTCACTAATAATATATGTAAAAAAATAAAAAAATATACAAAAAATTTGAAATAAGTGTAATTGTTTTACATAAAAAAATATGTTAACATAATAATATATACAATAAGTATAAAACAAGAAAAAAAGCACACTATAATAAGGAAGATAAAAATGGAAATAAAAGAAATGGAACAAGTAATAAATAAATATTTATCAGAAGTTAATAGTCTATGGAGGTCACTTTGACATCGATAAAGAAAAAGAACATTTAAAAGAATTGCAGAAAGAGACTGAAGATTCATCGTTTTGGACTAATCGTGAAAGAAAAGACCAAGTTTTATCAGAAATTTCTAATGTTAAAGAAAAAATAGATAATATAGAAGAAATAGCCAATAGTATTAAAGAAAACTTAGAACTTATTGAGCTAATGAAACTAGAATTTGATCAAGAAATAGTTGAACAAATAGAAATTTTTATCATAGATATGCCGGAAAGACTAGAAAAATTAAATATGTTTTTACTATTATCAGGACCATATGACAAAAATAATTGTATAATGGATATTCATTCTGGAGCTGGCGGTACAGAAGCATGCGATTGGGCTTTAATGCTTTACAGAATGTATACTCGCTGGTGTGAAAAAAAAAATTACAAAATAGAAATATTAGACTATCAAACAGGCGATGAAGCTGGAATTAAGAGTGCATCACTTCTTATAAAAGGTCCAAATGCTTATGGATATTTAAAAAACGAAAAAGGTGTTCATCGCTTAGTAAGATTATCTCCGTTTGACTCCAATAATCGTCGACATACCTCTTTTGCGTCCATTGAAGTAACACCTGAAATAGAACAAGACAACAGTTTAGAAATAGATGAAAAAGATTTAAAAATAGACGTTTATCGTTCATCTGGCTGCGGAGGACAAGGAGTAAATACTACTGATTCAGCTGTAAGAATAACACATTTACCTACTAAAATAGTAGTTACATGTCAAAATGAACGTAGTCAAATACAAAATAAGGAACAAGCAATGAAAGTCCTAAGAAACAAATTGTTATTAAAAAAATATGAAGAACAAGAAAAAGAGTTAAAACAAATAAAAGGTGACCAGATGAATATTGAGTTTGGCTCACAAATTAGAAGTTATGTAATGCATCCATATTCACTAGTAAAAGACCATCGTACTAATTACGAAACAAGTAATGTTTCTAAAGTATTAGATGGAGAAATAGATGATTTTATTGAAACAAGTTTAAAAAGAGGGTTATAATATGAAAATCTTTTCAGCAAATAAAAATTTTAGAATATTAGAGGCGATAACAGAAAAGTCTAAATATAAAAGATTAGTCAGATTTGTAATTGGATGTTTTTTGGTCGCAATAGCGTACAACTTATTCCTAGCTCCAAATGATATAGTTGCCGGTGGTGTAGGTGGTATTGCGATTATTTTAAATGAATTGTTTGGCTTTGAATACTCTACAGTAATTTTAATTGGAAATATTATTTTATTATTGATTAGTTATGTATTTTTAGGTAAAGAAAAAACAAGAGGTTCCATTCTTGGCTCATTAGTCTTTCCAATATGCGTAAAACTAACTTCAGACATAGGAACATATATAGAAATTGATAATTCACAATTATTATTATCTGCAGTCTTTGGCGGTGTTTTATATGGCTTCGGTGCAGGTATGATTTTTAAAGCTGGCTATACCGGTGGTGGAACAGATGTACTTAGTCAATTAATAAATAAATATTTAAAATTAAGCATAGGTAAAAGTATTTTATGTACAGATGGTACAATTGTAGTATTATCATCAATTGTCTTTGGTACAAACAAATTGTTATATGCAATCATTACACTTTATATAATTAGCTTAATATCAGACCGTGTAATTTTAGGAATATCAGATAGTAAAGCATTCTATATCGTAACAGATGAAGAACAAGCTATAAAAGAATATATCCTAAAATATTTAAACCATGGAGTTACAGTATTTAACGCTAAAGGTGGCTTCGCTAAAGAAAAACAAACAGTATTAATGTGCGTACTACCTACTAAAGATTATTATAGACTAAAAGAAGGAATATCTGAAATTGATCCAGATGCATTCTTTGTAGTAACAGATGCTTATGAAGTGTTTGGAGGAGAATGATATGGATGAAGTGATAGAAAGATTAAAAAAGAAAAAAGTCGGAAAAAGGGTCACTATGCTAATTATATCGTTATTCTTTAGTGCAATAGTGTATAATCTTTTCCTATTACCAGTTAATTTAGTAACAGGTGGCTCATCCGGTATTGCCACAATAACAAATTATGTTTATGGAATAGATCCTGCACTAATGATATTAATAGTATCAATAATATGTGCCCTATTAAGTCTTATGTACTTAGGACCAGAAGTAACAGCGGTCACAATATTAGCCAGTTTCCTTTATCCCTTTTTTGTAAAAATAACAGAACCTTTAACTGATATTATCCAACTAGATTATAGTGATATGTTTACAATAACTTTATTTGCTGGTGTCCTAAATGGAATAGCTAATGGTATTATGTATAAAACTGGCTACAATAATGGCGGACTACCAGTAATAAGTCAAATACTAGAGAAGTATTGTAAAATACCAATAGCCAAAACTAGTGCTTTTATGAATATAACAGTAGTCTTAATAGGTGGTATATTCTTTGGTTCTACTAATGTTATGTATGCAATTATCTTAATCTACTTAAATAGTATAATCATAAATAAGGTACTCCTTGGAATATCAAATAATAAAGCTTTCTATATAATAACATCAGAAGAAGACCAAATTAAAGATTATATCATTAGAATACTTGGTCACAGTGTAACAGTATTTGATGTAAAAGGTGGATTTTTAAATAAAAAGAGCAAAGTAGTTTTAACTGTAGTACCAAGTCGGGAATATTATCGAGTTACAGAAGGTATAAAATTAATTGATAAGGAAGCTTTCTTCGTAGTAACAGATTCTTACGAAGTTGTTGGTGGTAAATAATGTAAATGGAAAAGAAAGGTAACTGTCCTCTCTTTTTTTCTTGCCGAAATTATGTTATACTAAAGAAGTTAGGATGGTTGATAATATGGATTTAATCAGAATTAAACATGTTGAAAAGAAATATAAAAATGGTGTTACTGCCATTTATGATTTAAATTTAGCAATAGAAAAAGGCTCATTTGTCTTTGTTATCGGTGGCTCAGGTTCTGGAAAAAGTACTTTAATAAAGATGCTATACCGTGAAGAAAAACCCACAAAAGGACAAATTATTGTTGGTGGTCTAGATGTTGCTAAGCTAAGAAATAAGAAAGTATACAAGTTAAGAAGAAAGTTAGGAATAGTTTTTCAAGACTACCGACTTCTTCCTAAACTAACAGTATATGAAAATGTTGCTTTTGCCCTAGAAGTAATAGGCGCTAGAAAAGATGAAATAAGAGTAAAAGTATTAAAAGCTTTAGAAGATGTAGGCCTAAAAAATAAAATACATAACTACCCAGACCAGTTATCTGGTGGTGAACAACAACGTGTTGCCATAGCAAGAGCAATAGTAAACAACCCAAAATTATTACTATGTGATGAACCTACTGGAAACCTTGATCCAGAAAAAAGTATGGAAATAATGAAGGTATTAGATGACATCAACAAATCAAGAGGAACAACAATTATAATGGCAACTCATGATAAAGATATCGTTAATAGAATGAAAAAACAAGTTTTAATATTAAAAGATGGACATCTAGTTAACTTTAAAGAGAAAGGAGTCTATGATAATGAAGCTATTTAGAATGTTAGGTAGAAGTTTTAGAGATGCCTTTAAAAGCGTAATTAGAAATTTTAGTTTATCACTAGCTTCCATTTCTTGTATTACAATAACTCTAATTATTGTAGCAATCGCTATAATGGCCTCTTTAAATATTAATAATTTTACGGATGAAATAGAAAAAGATTTAACAATAGTTGTCTTCCTAGATAGAGATGCTGATGCAAGTGACATAAAGAGTGTAAAGACTGAATTAGATAAAATATCCAATGTTGAAAAAATCACTTTCATTTCAAAAGATGAAGTAAAAGAGCAAATGAGAGAGGAATCAGAAGTATTTGCTAAAGTTTTAGATGGTTACGATGAAGGAGAAAGTCCTCTAAAAGATACTTATCAAGTAAAAGTAAAAGAAATAGAAAGAATAAAAGTAACAGCCGATAGAATTAAAAAAATTGAATCAGTATCAGTTGTACGTTATGGAGAAGGAATGGTAGAAAAACTTGTATCTGCCTTTGCCTCAATAAAAAATGTTACATACGGTGTAGTAATAGCCTTAATAGTAGTTACCGTATTCTTAATTGTTAATACTATAAAGTTAACAATATCAGCTAGAAAAAGAGAAATAGGTATCATGAGACTAGTAGGAGCAAGTAACTTTACTATTAAAACTCCATTTATAATTGAAGGTATGATACTTGGTGTATTAGGTTCTATAGTACCAGTAATATTTACTACATACGGTTACATTGCTTTTTATAAACACTTTGATGGTTACTTATTCTCACAATTAATAGTATTAATAAAACCAGAACCATTTATATATACAACTTCTCTAATGGTTATAATAATAGGAATCTTAGTAGGTATGATCGGTAGTGCGAGTGCTGTTAAGAAATATTTGAAGATATAATGAAAAAGACAAAGATAGTATCAGTAACAATAATAATTGCTCTTTTAATGACATTTGTAGCACTACCAATTAATACAAGTGCCAAAACAATAAAGCAATTTGAAGAAGAAGTTGCTAAGTATACCAAAGAGCTTCAGGATAAGAAAGATAACTTAGCAAAAAATGATGCTGAAATTGCTGAAATAAGGAGTAAAATTTCTAGCATTGAAAAGCAAATATCAGCAGCTGAAGAAGAAATTAATACTTTACAAGAAGAAATAGAGAAAAGTAATGAAGAAATAAAAGAAAAAGGCGAAGAAAGTAAAAGGATAATAGAATATTATCAAATATCAAACGGTGATAATGCTTACTTAGAATATGCCTTTGGAGCAACAGATATCACAGATATGATTTATAGATTATCAGTTGTAGAACAGTTAACTGAATATAACGATAATTTAATTAAAGAATTAGAAGCATTAATTGAAAAAAATAAGGCTCAACAAAAAGAGTTAGATGCAAAGAAAAAAGAATTGAATTCCTTAAAAGAAGAATTAGAAAATGAAAGATCTAAAATTTTAGCTGATTCTATGGCTATAAGAGAAACAATGCCAACTATAGAAGAACAAATTAAGGCAGCACAAGCAAACGTAACCTATTATAAAAAGCTAGGCTGCGGCTCAACTGAAGATATACAAGCTTGCCAATATCGGATTCAACAAGCATCAGGAGGAAGTTCAACGCCTAGTGCAAATGGCTTTTATAGACCAATGGAATATGGATATATAACACAAGGATACTATGGCTATGGTGGTCATTTAGGAATAGATCTTTCAAGTTCCGATAAGGCAATAGCTGTTTATCCTATCGCAACGGGTACCGTATTTAAAATTTATTATGATAATTGCAGTTCAAGCAATTGTAGTTACGGATGCAATGGAAGAGCACTTGTTGTTAAAATAAGACATAATATAGGTGGAAAATATGTATACTCTACATACGCACACTTAAGAAGCTTTGGTTCTATATCGGAAGGACAAATAGTAACACCATTTACTATCATTGGCTACATGGGAACAACAGGATGCTCAACTGGACCACATTTACATTTAGAGTTAACAACATGTGACTGGAACTATGGTGGAGGTTGTACTTGGAAAACATATCAAAAAAGTACAATTAACCCAACAAAATATGTTACATTCCCATCGAGATGGAATAATCGTTAAAAGTATATAGAAATATATACTTTTTTCGGTTCTTCGAAATTCGATGGACCTAGCAAAAAAATTGTTATAAATTTATTTACAGACTCTTTATAAAAAGTAGTTTAGTTTTTATATTCTTTAGGAATTTTAAAAGAATAAAATGCAATAAAAATCACACCTAATATTTAGATGTAATTTTTCAGGTCCACTGAATTTCGAAGAACCCTTTTTTCTTTTTGGTTTGCAACATATACTTATATATAATATAATTACCTTGGTGATAAGAGATGAAAATATTTATAATTTGTAGCAAAGTCTTTTACAACAAAATACCATCAATAAAAAAGGAATTAGAAAAATCAGGTCATATTATAACTTTACCAAATTGTTATGATGCTCCAGAAACAGAGGCTAAATATCGTGTAACTAACAAACATGCTGACTGGAAAGCAAGTATGATTAAGCATAGTGAAGAAGTTATTTCTAAGGTAGATAGTGTTTTAGTTCTAAATTATACCAAAAATGGTATTGATAATTATATTGGAGGAGCAACATTTTTAGAAATGTATGACGCTTTTAGATTGGGAAAGAAAATTTACATGATGAATGATATCCCAGAAGGTTTATTAAAGGATGAAATTATAGGATTTAATCCAATTATCCTAAATGGTAATTTAAATGAAATAAAATAATGTTATCAAAAAAAGTGTGAAAAATAAGTGAAAATGTCTCTATTTATAAATAACAATAATAAGTGAAAATGTCTCTATATAAAATAATAAAAAAAATATTAATAATAAGTGAAAATGTCTCTATTTTATTGTAAAATACCTTTTTGTCATTTGTA
>CAVKYO010000029.1:0-7481 GCA_963660495.1 Acidaminococcus fermentans | reverse complement strand
ACTAGATTTTATCTAGGCTTTAGAAGATTTATGATTAAAAACTGTCAAACTCGGGTGTTATTTTGTTTTTCAAATTTATTATAACATTGGTCTTTCTTTTTTTGTGCCTTTCCCCAAATAATTTTACACCATCAGGGTTTAATAAAGTTTTACTTTTTTACTTTGTTATGATATACTTGTTTTATGATAGAGGAGATATGAATATGAATTGTCCAAAGTGTAATAATGTTGTAGAACAAGGTAGTTCTTTTTGTACTAGTTGTGGTTTTAATTTAAATAGTAATTCTAATAATTTGCAAGAACAACCAGTTATGGTTAATACTAATCAAGCACAATCTGTTAGTAGTGTTCCTAGTCCTGAGCCAACTTTAATAAATAGTGTTCCGGTTGGATTTAGTCAAGGTATACAGCCTAGTGTTCCTATTCAAAATATTAATCCAGTTAATAGTGTTGAACAAAGTAGTCAGTCAACTATGCCAATGAATAATATGAATCAAAATAATCAACCAGTTATGCCTACAAATAATATGAATAATATGAATTTTGCTTCAGCTGGTAACGGTGTAGCAGCCACTAAAGCTAATAGTAATGCTAGTATAATAATTATTGTTGTAGTTATTGCTTTTGTTGCAATAGGTATATGTTATTTTATGACTACTAAAAATGCATCTTCTACTAAATCAGGTACTTCTTCTACTAGTGAGGATACTACAGTTGCGGTTAGTAGTAATTCTGTAACTGTTAATGGATTATCTGGTAATGTTCCTAAAAATTGGAGTTTTGTAGCTGGAGATGAAATTGGTGCTTACGGTTATGGTTCAATATTTATTAATGATTCTCAGAGTTCTTATTCAGTTATAGAAACATCTGAGGATGCTACTTATGCTTTGGTTAAACAAAATGTCGTTTCATTTAAAGCAAATCTTGAAGCTAAAGGTTTAACTGATTTGAATTATGAAATAGATAAAAAAAATGGTAATGAATATATTTTATTTGAAGGATTATATCAAAATGTTAATTATCATATTGTAGTTAGAGCTAATGGTGCTGGTGTTATTTGTGCAGAAGGTGGATATGCGTCAGCTAGTGATTTAAATACTATTGTTGACTTTGTTACTTCTTTAAAAAAGAGTACTGGAGTTAGAGCAATGAGTGATTTTACATCACCTAACTTTAATTCGGTTATTTTAGGAAAATAAGTTATTATACGGTGTTCTTATGTTTGAACATCGTTTTTTTTGACTTCAAATTTGTTTTGTGATATAATCTAGAAACCTATTTAAAAGAGGACTGTTTATTATTTTTGTTTCATAAAAATTAATTGATTAACATAATCTTTTATTAGTTTATTGTTGAAGTTTATAATAAAATAAAGAAATGAGGAATGATTATATGAGTATAAATGATAATATTAATAGTGTTGAAAAACTTAAGATGTATAAGAAACTTGCCGAAAGTAAGGATAGATATCTATTATATGTACCTGAACTTGGTTATGATTTGAATGTTGAAGTTAGTGAAGCAGATTTATTTAGAAAAGTTGTTGATTTTTCTAAGGTAGCAATTACGACTTTTGCTGATGTAATTGAACTTAAAGGTGGAAGTGTTAAAGACATGTCACTTGATTTATGTTTTTATCCTTTTGTCAATAAAGAGGATATTTTATCAGATGGATTTTTAAAAGAAGATGCTAGACCTTTGAAAAATTATTTAGGTGTTATGATTGATGGAGTTTCAGGTCATGATAGTTCTTTAGAACCATTTACAATTGATGATGAAAAAGAGTCAAAAATTATTACTGGTAAAGTATATCCTGTTACTTATACTGGATTAGTACTTGGACTTAATGGCTTAGGATTTGAATTAGAAGGTGCAGATAATTTTAATTCAATTTGTAAAAATGCTTTTTCAGATACTATTGTACATGGTAAAGTTACCTTTGGAATTGAAAAGGAAAAAGTTATGGTTAAGAGTGATAGATAATATCATTCTTTTTTTTACATGATTTTACGGTGCTATTGTATTTTTTTTGTTGGAAATAGGTATTTATGCTATAATTTATGTATAGGTGATTAAGCATGAAAATAAATATAAATAATGTAGAAGTTAATTACATACAATATGGTGAAGGAAAAGATATTCTTTTACTACATGGATGGGGACAAAACATTCAAATGATGAGACCATTGGGTGATAATTTATGTAGTAATCATAGAATTACAATTATAGATTTTCCAGGCTTTGGTGAAAGTGATGAACCTAGTACTCCTTGGACAATTGATGAGTATAGTTTGTTAATTGAGAGTTTAGTTAAAAAGCTTAATATTAGAAAACCTATTGTTATGGGACATTCATTTGGAGGTCGTGTTGCGATACGTTATTCAGCTAATAATCCGATAGAAAAATTAGTATTATTTGGTAGTCCTTGTATAAGAGAAGAAAAAAAATTACCTTTATCAACAAGAATTTTAAAAAAAATAAAAACTTTACCTGGTATGGATAAATTGGGCGAAGAAATGAAAAAATATATTGGTTCTAGAGATTATAAAGCTGCTAGTCCAATAATGAGACAAATATTAGTTAATGTTATTAATGAAGACTTATCTTCTTATGCTAGACAAATAGAAGAGCCAACTTTGCTTATCTGGGGTGAGGCAGATACTGAAGCTCCTGTTAATGAAGCAAGAGAATTAGAAAAAATAATGATTGATGCGGCATTAATAATTTTACCAGGTACTCATTATGCTTATTTAGAAAACTTAGGGCAAGTTATTAATATATTAAATAGTTTTTTAAAGGAGAATTAGTATAGTATGATTATAAAAATTTTATTAATTTTAGCAATTATCTTTTTACTGTTTTATAAGACAAAAAGATCTTTACATATGTTACAACAGAATCTTTATAATGAGAATAATCGTTATATAAACTGGTTAATTAAAAATAAAGTTCAGTTTGTTGACTTAGACTTAATAATTGTGGCGATTTTATCAATTGAAGCATTTGTTATGTTTGATGTTAAATATTTTTCAATTGTTATGTTAATAGCAGTAATTATTTTGATGTTTATATTAGGGTATAAATGGAAGATGAAAATTGAAACTGATCAAAATAAAAAGCCTTTAGTTGTGACAAAGAGAATTAAAAGACTTTTAGTTACAATATGCATATTATATTTAATACCTTTAGTATTTGCTTATTATAATATTAATGGTGAAGAGTTCTTTTGGAAGGGTATTTTAATTGAGGGTATTTTGATTTATTTAAATACCTTTGTAGTATTTATGGCAAATATTATTAATTCTCCAGTTGAAAAACTGGTTTATTATCATTATAAAAGAAAAGCAATTAATAAGTTAAGAAGTATGAATAATTTAAAGGTTATTGGTATTACTGGTAGTTATGGTAAGACAAGTTCAAAGAATATTTTAAGTGATATTTTAAATGTTAAATATAATGCTTTAGCAACACCTAAAAATTTAAATACTTATTATGGTTTAATGATGACTATTAATAATAATTTAGATAAATTTACAGATATTTTTATAGCTGAAATGGGTGCTTATGTTAGAGGGGAAATAAAAGGATTATGTAATTTTGTTAAACCTAAGTATGGTATTCTTACAACAATAGGAACAGCTCATTTAGAATCATTTGGTAGTGAGGAAAATATAATTTCGGCTAAGTTTGAATTGATAGAATCTTTACCTAAAGATGGTATTGCTGTTTTAAATGGTGATGATACTAAACAAGTTAATTATAAATTAAAAAATGATGTAAGAGTTATTTGGATTGGTATTAAAAATATTGATGCAGATGTTAGGGCTTTAAATATTAAATGTTCTGGTAAAGGGACAAGTTTTGATATAGTATTTAAAGATAATGAAAAAAAATATCATTTTGAGACTAAGTTATTAGGGCAACATAATGTATATAATATTTTAGCTAGTGTTGCTTTAGGACGTGAATTTGGTATTTCAATGGATGAGCTTATTAGTGCTGTTAAATTAGTTAGACCTGTTGAACATCGTTTGGAACTTAAGAAACTTGGTAATTTCTATCAAATTGATGATGCTTATAATTCTAATCCAGTTGGTGCTAAAAATGCATGTTCAGTACTTAGTATGATGGATGGTATTAAAGTTATTGTTACACCTGGAATGGTTGAACTTGGTGAGAAGGAAACTTTTTATAATAAAGAGTTTGGAGAAGAAATTGCTGAAATAGCAAAGGTTGATTATGCTATTCTTATAGGTGAAAATAAAACTAAGCCTATATATGAAGGTTTAATAACTAAAGGATTTGACAAAGATAAAATTATAGTATTTAATGATGTAAGAGAAGCATATGCTTTTATTAATGGTTTATATAATGGCAAAGATGATATATATGCATTATTTGAAAATGATTTGCCAGATACATATAATGAGTAGGAGGAGTTAGAAAATGAGAATAAAAGTTGGTGTTATTTTTGGTGGAGAAACTGTAGAACACGAGGTAAGTATTATTACAGCTATTCAAGCTATGAATAAAATGGATCAAGATAAATATGAAATTATACCAATATATATTACAAAGAATAGAGAATGGTATACTGGTGATATGTTAAAAGATATAGATGTATATCAAGATTTATCTTTAATTAAAAAGTATGCTAAGAATGTAGTTTTATATTATAAGAATGGAAGTTATGTATTACAAAAGAAGAAATTTCCTAAAACTGTTGTCAAGGAAATTGATATTGCTTTCCCAATAGTTCATGGTACTAATGTGGAAGATGGTGTATTACAAGGATATTTACAAACTATTGGTGTTCCTTATGTAGGACCTAATGTTTATGCTGGTGTTGTAGGACAAGATAAAGCTTTTATGAAAGATGTTTGGGCTAGTTGTGATTTACCAATGACTAAATATACTTGGTTTTATGATATTGATTATAAACGTGATAGAGATGCTGTTATTAAAAAGATAGAAAAACTTAAATATCCAGTTATTGTAAAACCTGCTACTACTGGTTCATCAGTTGGTATTAGTGTTTGTGAAAATGAAGAGATGTTAATTGATGGTATAGATGAGGCTATTCAATATGATTCTAAAATTGTTGTTGAAGAAGTTGTAGAGAATTTAAAAGAAGTTAATATTGCTGTTATGGGTAATTATGAACATCAAAAAGTTAGTGAAATTGAAGAAGTATTATCTGGTAATAAGTTCTTAACTTATGCTGATAAATATATTGGTGGCGGAAAGAATGGTAAATTAAAAGGTGGAAAAACTCCAGTTAAATCTTCTAAGGGTATGGCTTCTACAAATAGAAAATTACCAGCTGATTTAACTGATAAGATGCGTAAGGAAATAGAAGAAGTTGCTGTTAAAGCATTTAAGGCTTTAGGTTCAGCAGGAAATTCACGTATTGATTTCTTGATAGATGAAAAAACTAATAAAGTTTATATTAATGAAATAAATTCTATTCCTGGTAGTTTGGCTTTCTATTTATGGGACGCTAAAGGTATTAACTTTACTGATTTATTAGATGAAATGATTAATATTGGTATTAAGGATTATAAGAAGAGAATAAGTAAGACTCATTCTTTTGATACTAATATTTTACAAGGTTTTGCAGCATCAGGTGGAGTTAAAGGTATGAAGGGAGAAAAAGGGAAGTTAAGATAACTTCTCTTTTTATATGTTATATGAAGATAGCTGTTTTAATTAGAAAAGAAAATTCAGATTTAGCGAATGAATATTATATTAAAGGAATAGAAAGATTTTTAGGAGAAGTTGTTTTAATTAAAGATAGTTATGATATTAAAGAGGTGGAATCTTTATTAAAAGATGTTAATGGTATTTTACTTACTGGTGGTTATGAAGTAGGACCATTAGACTTTTATTTAATAGAGTATGCAATAAATAATAATTTAAAATTACTTGGAATATGTCAAGGTATGCAGTCAATGGCTTTATATGGTAGTGATGATGAGTTAATTCCTATTAATAATTCTAGTCATAATAGTGATGAAAAATATGTTCATAGTGTTTATTTGAAACCTGGTAAATTAATGAAGTTACTTGGCAAAGATAAGCTACTTGTTAATTCTCATCATCTTCAGACTGTTAAAAATAGTTATAAATTTATTATTTCTGGATATTCTAATGATGGACTAATTGAGGTAGTAGAAGGTTGTGGAGACATTTTTCGGATAGGTGTTCAATGGCATCCGGAGAGGATGCTTGACTATGATGTTAATAGTAGAAAAATATTGGAAGAGTTTGTTTCTTCATAAAAAAACAGTAAATTTATTATTTACTGTTGTAGATACTATTTGCATATGTAAAGTCTAATAATGGTTCTAAATTATCAAGATATCTAGCACGTTCATTTTCATAATTTATGTAGTAGGCATGTTCCCATAGATCAATTGCTAGAATAGGAAAGTAGCCAGATAGTAAGGGACTTTCTTGGTTCTTGGTATTTACTATATCAAGAGTGTTGTTATTGCCGATTACTAAGAATGTGTAACCGGAACCTTTAACTTTAAGAGCACTTTCTTTTAGCAGATTTAATAAGTTTTCATATGAAGTGTATTGTTTTTCAATTTGTTTTTGTAAATTACCAGTAGGTTTTTGTTGATTTTTAGGTTTTATACTTTTCCAGTATAGGTCATGGTTAATGACTCCACCTAGATTAAATAAAATATCTTCTTGATCATTTTTATTGAATTCGTTTACATGAAATATTAATTCTTCAATAGGATATTTATAGTTATAATTATTTTTTTGTAAAAGCTTATTTAAGTTATTTAGATAAGTTTTTTGATGTTTGTTATAGTGTAGACCTAAAGTATGAGTATCTATATAAGGCTCAAAGTCTTGGAAGTTATAGGGTAGTTCTTGTAACTGATACATAAATTCTCCTCTCATTTAATTGTATGTGAATTGTAATAAATATTATTAAATTTCAATGGAAATATGGAAAAAATATTATGTTTATTATATAATTTTGCTGATGAAGTCTTTATATATAAAGGATTGGAGGATGTTAATGAACAATAAATTAATAAATAATGATAATGAAGTAAATAATGTTTTTGATAATATTAAAGATTTAGTTATAAATAGTAGAAATAAAGTTTATCAAACTGTAAATACGGAAATGCTTAATTTGTATTGGAATATAGGAAAAGCAATTATGGAAATACAACAAGGTGATGAAAGAGCAAGTTATGGTGATTCAGTACTTGAAAAGTTATCTCAAAAGCTAACTAATGAATTTGGTAAAGGATTTTCTTCAAGAAATTTACGAACTATGAGAAAATTTTATCTAATGTATCCAATTTGGAAGACAGTGTCTGCCAAATTAAGTTGGTCTCATTATTTAGAAATATTAAAAATAGAGGAAGAAACTAAAAGAAATTTTTATATAAATGAATGTATCAATTCTAAATGGAGTGTTAGAGAGCTTCAAAGACAAAGAGATTCATTAC
>CAVKYO010000028.1:0-29089 GCA_963660495.1 Acidaminococcus fermentans | reverse complement strand
GAAAAAAAGTGCATATAGAGTCAAACACTCTACACACACTAAAAATTATACATCCAAAAAGTGCTTTGTTAAGCGCTTTTCTTTTGTGAGAATCTTATATTTGCTGAAATGACGGCTTGTGAAGTTTCATCTATCGCAACGTCTGTATCAGCTTTATTATCCATGTTGTTATCATCTTCATCATACCATTCGAAGTAAAGTCTTATTTTTGTTTGAGCAGTATTATGAGTGATTTCACCTTTTATTGCTTCGCCATTTAGTTCTATTATAGTATCTTCAGTATTATTAGTAGGATTTATTATATAACCTGTAGTTTTTAAGTCTGATATTTGATTTTCTTCACCTATAGATATACCAAGTTCGTAGGTAAAATCTACATCAACATTAGTAGCATCAATAATAATATCACAGTAACCTTTAGATCCAGGAGCAATTACAGAATCTTTTGTATATTCATTTCCTTCAAATACTGGGATAATGTTATTAGTTAGAACACTTTTATTTAAAACGTCTTCATCATTTATCTTGATATTCCATTTAGCAATTTGTAAATCTACGTTACCAGATATTTGTTTACGATATTTAGCTAAAGATGTTTGAAATAGATATATAAATGAGAATGATACAATAAAGATAAATATTAAAATAAAGCGAATATCCTTATTTATATTTTTCATACTATCACCATTTTAATTTTATCATAAACAGGCTAATTGTCAAATAAAGAAAATGTGATATTATATTATTAGGTGATATTATGGAGTTAGAAAATCAATATAAATTATTAGTATTAGGTTACTATGGTATGATGTATTTAGATGATTATGATTTAAAAGTATATATATTAAAAGATATAGAAGAATATATTAAGGCTTTTATAAAAAATAATCCTATTAAAGATTTTGATTATAAGAACATGGCTTTAAAATATGAGAGTGAAAGTAGTAAAAAGACTAAGCTACAAGATACGTTAATTGTCTTACATAAGATTAAGGCTCCTATGGAAGTTATTTTACTTGTAAAGAAACATTTAAAAGAGGAAGAAGAAAAAGAAAAGAGAAAGAGGGATTTGTAAAATTTGTTTTTACAAATCTCTTTTGTTATATTATAATATAGAGTATTTAGAGGTGGTTTAGGTGAATATTTTGATTTGGATTATGTATTTTATACTTGGATTATTAATGTTTTATGGTGTTAATTATTGTAGAAGAAAGTACTCATTAAGTAGAGTACAAAGTATAATTCTTTCAATACTTATAATTCTTGTTGTTTCAGGTATTGCTTTAAGACTAGGTTGGACAAAGTTTACTGATAATATATTTGTTGCTTTAGTTTTTAAGTATTTATGCGAATTAATACATTCAGGATACTATTTAGAAGAAGATGTTTTTAAAAATAAAGTAAACTTTTATTTACTTGGTGAAGTTATTTTGGGATTTATTATTAATCAAGAATTTATAAATAAAGTAGATGATGTATTTTTATCTGGGAATGATTTAAAACTAATTATTTGGGTATTTGTTATTTTATATCTTTATAAGTACTTTAAAAATACTGATGTTAAGAATATTACTGTTACTGATGAGAGAATTATATCAAAAGAAAAGATTGTTATGAATTACGCTAAATTTAAAATTAAGTTTGGTGAAGAAATTACTTTAAAAGATGCTAATTTAAAGCTTATAATTTATAGTATTATGATACTTGGTGATTATAAAAGAGGAGAGATTTTACGTAAGATAGATAATTTAATTTTTAAGTTAAATTTAAAGCCTAGGAAATTAAGTATTATGCAAATTTACTCTAAGAAGTTTATTACTGATTATGATGGGCTTGAATTAGTATGTAAAAAAATTGATAAGATTTCTTTAAAGAGTAAGACTGGTAAGAATTTTTATAAAGAAATATTTAAGATTTATGATAAAGAAAATTGTGATACTTTAAATTATATATATGAAGAGTTAAATA
Organism: Acidaminococcus fermentans; assembly: GCA_963660495.1. Lineage (GTDB taxonomy): Bacteria > Bacillota_I > Bacilli_A > RF39 > UBA660 > CAG-877. The sequence goes on along the minus strand of CAVKYO010000028.1, from coordinate 27,121 downwards.
AGTTTTGTAATTTATAATTAGTTTCTTTTCAAAAAGTATAAATTATGGTATATTTTTACTGTAAGGTAGGTTATGTGTGATGAAAAGAAAAGTTATACTTATATTATTATTTAGTATTTTGTGTACTGGTTGTACGGGTAATGTTACTAGAGGCATTAGACATGCTGGTTTTACATTGTCTGATTCAGAATTTACATGTAATTTATTATTAGGTAGTAATGATTATGTTTATGATGAAATAAGATATTTAACTACAAATAAAGTTGTTACGGAGTCTGGTAAAGTATATGATTTATCTTTAGGACAGAGTTTTTCTAATGAGCAGAATTGTAAAGAATCTGGTTTTACTAAGACTGTTGTTTCAATAATAGATGGAAATGTCGTTAAAAGTTCTGATGGTAAATACTATTATTTAAGTAGTAGTAATGATAAAGAATATCCAGAAGTTACTCAAAATGATCAAGCTTATAGTATTTATAATATTTTATTTTCTGATTCAGCTATTAAAAAAGTAGTAACTGCTGATAGTAATGCTGGTGTTTACTATGCTTTAAAAGATGATGGTAATGTTTATAAGTTAATTATTACTAGAAGTGATTCTAGATCTCCTTATACATTATCTAGTAGTGAAATTGTATATAGTAAAGAACGGTATGGTGAAATTAGAGATTTTAATATTGATGTTAATAATGTTTCTACTTATATTTATACTAATGATAATATTTATAGGATGATTAAAACAAATAAAGATGATTGTGATAAGTATGCTGATGTTGAATGTGATTATTCATTAATGGAGGATACTGATTTAGAGAAGTATAAAAAATATATTTTTGGTTTTTCTGGTCAAACTTTAATTACAACATATGGTAAAGTTTTTAGTGTTAGTTAAGAGGTGTTTTTGTGTTAGTTACTGATAAAGCAGATAAATGGGAAGATTATGAACTTATAGATGCTTCTCTTGGACAGAAATTTGAACGTTGGGGAAATGTTTATTTATTAAGACCTGATCCTGAGGTTATTTGGGATAATGGTGATTTGTTAGAAAAATATCATGGGAAAATAGACGCTATATATTATAGAAATAGTAAAGGTGGAGGTCATTGGGATAATCTTCGTGATGTTCCTTCTAGTTGGACAATTAATTATGATAATTTGACTTTTAATATTAAGCAGATGGGCTTTAAACATACTGGTTTATTTCCTGAACAAGCTATTAATTGGGAATTTATGATGGATAAAATCAGGAGATCTAAACGTAAAATAAAAGTTCTTAATTTGTTTGCTTATACTGGTGGTGCTAGTGTTAGTTGTGTTGCGGCTGGGGCTCATGTTACGCATGTTGACTCTTCACGAGGGATGGTTGATTGGTGTAAGGAGAATATGAGTTCTTCTAATTTACCAAGTGATGAAATTAGATATATAGTTGATGATGTTGTGAAATTTGTACAAAGAGAGATTAGAAGAGGCAATCATTATGATGCGATAGTTATGGATCCGCCTAGTTTTGGTAGAGGGGCAAATGGAGAAGTTTGGGATATTGAGAAAAATTTAAATTACTTGGTTAAATTATGTTGTGAAGTTCTTTCTGATGAGCCAATATTCTTTTTAATTAATTCTTATACAACTGGATTATCTGCTACTGTACTTTCTAATATTTTGAAATTAACCGTTAATTCTAAATATCCTGGTAAAGTAACGGCAGGGGAAGTTAGTATACCAATTAGTAAGAGTGATTTAGTATTACCTGCTGGTATTTATGGAAGATGGGAAAGTAATGAGTAAGCTTAATGTTTTATATGAAGATAATCATATAATTGTTGTTGAAAAACCTGTTAATGTACTCAGTCAAGGAGATATAACAGGAGATTTGGATTTACTTACTATGGTAAAACAATATGTAAAAGTAAAATATAATAAACCAGGGAATGTTTATATTGGATTAGTTCATAGATTAGATAGACCAGTGGGTGGTATTATGGTTTTTGCTAGAAGTTCTAAGGCGGCTGCTAGACTTAATAAGGAACAATTGGAACATGGTTTTAGGAAAAATTATTTAGCTGTAATTGACGGTTTTATGGATAAGAAAAAGGGTAGACTTGTTGATAAATTAAAGAAGTTAGATAATGGTAATACGATAGTGTCAAATGATGGTAAAGAGGCTATTTTAGATTATGAAGTTTTAAGTGAAAATCATGAGACTAATCATAGCTTAGTGTCAATTAGACTGTTAACTGGTAGACATCATCAAATACGTGTTCAGTTTGCTAGTAGAGGTCATCATTTATGTGGTGATCAACGTTATGGATCTTTAAATAATAAGCCTTTGGCTTTGTTTTCTAATGAACTTGAGTTTACACATCCAGTGTCTAAAGAAAGGATGAAATTTAAATTAGATAAACCTAATTATTCATACTGGACAGAATTTACATTGTAAAAAATGTGTATATAAAATAAAAAGTTTGCATTTGTAAACTTTTTTTGTTATCATATTTATAGATTAGAATAAAGGGAGTTAGATACTTATGCTTATGTTATTTGATTTAAAATGGTTTGTTTCAGTTCCAGGCATGTTAATGTCATGTGGAGTTTTGATTTTATTGATAGGATTAATTTTATGGATTGTTTCGAGTGTTAAAAGTAAGAAGGAAAAGAACCCTTTACAGGAAAATGCTACGACTACACCTACGGATACGGCTCAAGCTAGTAGTACTAGTACTGCTACTGAGGCTGCACAAGTTGTGCCAGCTGCTCCGGCAGTTGAGGCTACGCCTGCTGCTCCAACTGTTGCACCTGTTGTTGAAAATCCTAGCGTTGCACCTGTTCAACCTGAAATTGCTCCAGTTGCGCCAGAGATTCCTACTGCACCTGTAGTAGAAACAGCTAGTCCAGTAATGCCAGAAGTTCAAGCGGGCACTGCTCCTACGGTTGAGGCGGTTACTCCTGTTATGCCAGTAGTTGAGGCAGTTGTTCCTGCTGTGCCAGAAGTTCCATCTGCTCCAGTAGTTGAAGCTGTTCCAGCTATGCCAGTAGTTGAGGAAGTTGCTCCTGCTGTTCCTGTAGTTGAGGCTACACCTATTGTTGAACCAGCTGTACCTGTTGTAGAGACTGCAGTTCCAGCTATGCCAGTTGTAGATGAGGTTGCTCCTGTTGAGCCAGTTCTTGCAGTTGAAGCTATTGCTCCTGCTGAGCCAGTTCCAACAGTAGAAACTGCACCAGTTGCTTCTGTTACACCAGTTGCTCCAGCTCCAGTTATTTATGGAGGAGCTAGTCCAGCAGTTTCTAATTTGAATTTACAACAAAATCCAACACATCAAATTTATGGAGGAGCAAATCCTTTGGAAAATACACAGTCAATTCCAATTATGGAAACACCAGTTGCAGCAGTAGAAACTACGCCTGCACCTGCTCCAGTTATGGAATCAGCACCAGCTCCAGTTATGGAACCAGCTACAGTTCCTGTTATGCAACCTGTTGTAGAAGCTACACCTGTTGTTCCAGCTGCTCCTGTTGTAGAAACTGCACCTGCAGTTGAAGTTATTCAATAAGATATTTAAGAACTATAAGAAATTATAGTTTTTTTTGTTTATAAGGAATTTGCTTTATGATATAATGTTTTTAGGTGGTTTATGTATGAAGAAAGTTGCGATATTAGCTTTACATCTAGGTTATGGAGGTATTGAAAAATCTATAACGGCTTTAGCTAACTTATTATCTGATAAATATAAAGTTGAAATTGTTTGTAGTTATAAATTATATGATGAGCCTGTTTTTCATTTGAATGATAGAGTTAAAATTAAATATTTAATGGGAGATTTAAAGCCTAATAGAAAAGAATTTAAGACTGCTCTTAAGAAAAATAAATTTTTTACTGCTTTTAAAGAAGGAATTAAGAGTATTAAGATATTAAAATTACGTAGAAAGACAATGATAGAGTACATTAAAAATAGTAATGCTTCAATTATTATTTCTACGAGAGATATATTTAATTTTTGGCTTGGAGATTATGCGAAAGAAGATACTATAAAAATTGGTTGGGAACATAATCATTACCATGATGATTTTCGATATGCTAGAAATGTTAGTAGGTCGGCATATTACTTAGACTATTTTGTATTAGTTTCTGAAAACTTACGTGATTTTTATGCTAGACGTTTAATTAACTCTAATTGTAGATGTGTATATATTCCTAATATTATTGATAAGATTCCTAGAAATACTTCTGAACTTACTGAAAAAAGACTTATTTCAGTTGGGAGACTTTCTCCAGAAAAAGGATATATGGATTTACTTAAGGTGTATTCTGTTTTAGTTAATAAACATCCTGACTGGGTTTTAGATATTATAGGTGATGGTTCTGAAAAAGAACGCTTAGAAAAATTTATTAATAATCATAAATTAAATGATAAAGTTACTTTACATGGTTTTCAAAATAAAGAATATATAGATAAAGTTATGCATAAATCTTCTATTTATGTTATGACTTCTTATACAGAATCTTTTGGAATTGTTTTATTAGAGGCAATGTCTCATGGTTTACCTTGTATTGCTTTTGATTCAGCTGAGGGTCCTAGAGACTTAATTGATTCTGGTATGAATGGTTACTTAATTAAAAACAGAAGTTATGTTGCGATGATAAAAAAAATAGAAGATTTAATGAGTAGTAGAGATGTAAGAAAAAAAATTGGGATGGCTGGAAGAAATAGTATTAAGAAATATACTAGTGAAGTAGTTAGTGAACAATGGTATAATTTAATTGAAAAGAAGTGATTAATTTGAAAAGAAGAGTTATGTTTATATCTTCTACTGGTGGTCATCTTAATGAGATGATGCAGTTGAAGGAACTATTTAATAAATATGATTATTATATAGTAACTGAAAAGACTAAGTCTAATTTATATTTAAAAGATAAGTATAAGGGAAGAGTAAGCTTTTTAGTTTTTGGAACTAAGGATCATAAGTTAGTTTATCCATTAAAATTACTTTATAATTGTTTTAAGAGCTTATTTATATATTTAAAGGCACATCCTGATTATATTATAACTACTGGTGCTCATACAGCTGGTCCTATGTGTTGTATTGGTAAATTACTTGGTAGTAAGATAATTTATATTGAGAGTTTTGCTAATATAAAGACAAAGACTGTTACTGGAAAGTGTTTATATCCAATTGCTGATAAGTTTATTGTGCAATGGGATAGTATGAAAAAACTTTATCCTGATGCAGTTGTGGGAGGTTGGATTTTTTGATTTTAGTTACGTTAGGAACTCAAGATAAAGGGTTTGAAAGATTATTAAGACAAGTAGATGAAGAAATAAAGAAAGGGAATATAAAAGAAAAAGTTGTAGTTCAAGCAGGATGTACAAAATATGAGTCTCCTAATATGGAAATATTTGATTTAATACCTGCTGATCAATTTGATGACTTGGTTTCTAAAGCTAGATTAATAATTACTCATGCTGGAGCTGGCTCAATCTTAAGTGCTGTAAAAAAAGGAAAAGTAGTTATTGCGGCACCTAGATTGAAAAAATATAGGGAACATACTAATGATCATCAGCTACAAATAGCAAAAGAATTTGCTGAAGATGGATATATTTTAGAACTTAGAGATTTTCAAAAACTTGGTAAACTATTAGAAAAAAGTAAGACATTTAAACCTAAAAAGTTTGTTAGTAATACACCTAATATGGTAAAACTTATTTCTGATTATATAGAAGAGGCAGATAATATTTCTTGGTACAATAAATATAGTGAATTTTTATGGTATGGTTTCTTTGGAGTTTTAACTACACTTATTAATATAATTAGTTTTGCTTTGCTTGATAAAACAGGTCTTAATGTTTATATTTCCAATTTAATAGCTTGGTTTTTATCGGTGCTTTTTGCTTTTATTACTAATAAATTATTTGTATTTAATTCTAAGGATTTTACTTTTAAAGTTTTTTTCAAAGAACTAGTGTCATTTTTCTTCTTTAGAATAGTTTCATTAGGTATAGATATGGTTGGTATGTTCGTATTTTTAGAAGTTATTAAACTTAATAAAATGATTTCTAAAATAATTGCTAATGTCATTGTAATTATTGCTAATTATGTTTTTAGTAAGTTGTTTATATTTAAAAAGAAAGTTAGTGAGGTTTAGGATGAAAAAAGAAAAGATATCTGTTATAGTTCCTTGTTATAATGAGGAAGAGTCTTTACCAATATTTTATAAGGAAATAGATAAAATATCTAAAGAGATGAAAGAAGTTACTTTTGAATTTTTATTTATTAATGATGGTAGTAAGGATGAGACTTTAAATATTTTACGATCTATGGCAAAGAAAGATGAAAGGGTAAGATATATTTCATTTTCTAGAAATTTTGGTAAAGAAGCTGGTATGTGGGCTGGACTTGAAAATGCAACAGGTGATTATGTAGCAATAATGGATGCTGATATGCAGGATCCACCAAGTAAGATTAAAGAAATGTATGATATATTAATAAATAATAATGAATATGATTGCGTAGGATTATATACTATTTCTCATAAAGATTATTCTTTATTTAGAAGATTTTGTACAAATGCTTGGTATAAGATAATTGCTAAAATATCTGATAATAGACAGGTACCTGGAGTTAGAGATTTTAGACTTATGAAGCGTTCTATGGTTAATGCTGTTTTAGAAATGAAGGAATATAATAGATATACTAAAGGAATATTTAGTTTTGTTGGATTTAATACTTTTTGGATGGAGTTTGAAACAGGTGATAGAGTAGCAGGAATTAGTAAATATAATTTTTGGAATTTATTTAAGTATGCGATGGAAGGAATTGTGTCATTTTCAACTACACCTTTAGTTTTATCAGCTTTAATTGGAATTTTCTTTTGTTTGATAGCTTTTATATTTTTAATAGTAATTATAGTTAAGACCTTGGTATGGGGCGATGCTGTGTCTGGTTGGCCAAGTTTAGCTTGTATTGTTGTTTTTTTCTCAGGTATTCAGTTATTCTTTTTAGGAGTAATGGGAATGTATTTGTCTAAGACATATTTGGAAGTTAAAAAAAGACCAATTTATATAATTAAGGAAACTGAAAAAGATTTACAATAATCATATTTATCTGGCGTTTTTTCATGTACAAAATTGTGAAAATTTGATATTATTTATTAGTAGGTGATAATAAATATGAAAAATAGAAGTAGGACTATTAAAATTTTAATTATTTCAGGAAGTTTAATGTTTAGTACTGGTTTTGTTTCTTCACTTGTTGTTAATGTTAAAAAGGATCAGGAAGAGACAAAACAACGTACAGTTGATGTTGCTGATGTTTATAAAACTTTTAGTAATTCTGTTGATAATTTTAATGATATTAGAAATGATTTATATTTGACATATTTTGATAATTTATATTATGATACTTTATCAGAAATAGATGCTAAGGCACAAGAGGCTTTGACTAATTATGAGACTATTGTTGATGAAGTTGGTAAGTCTGCTAATAATTTAAAAAATATGTGTGGTGATACATATTTTGTTGATACATCTACTAATAATAAATGCAGTAGTTATGGAAGTGTTTATGAGCAAATTATTAATGCATTTGTTTCTGACGTTAATTTGTATAATGAAACAGTAGATAGTTATAATGAATATCAGAAAGAATTAAATTCTGGTTTTAGTTTAAATAGGTATAAGACAGATAAGAAATTTATCGATTATAATAATGACAAAAAGTATGAAGGTAAGGAAGAGTAGTTTATGTTGAATAAAAAGAAATGGTCTTTAAAAAAGAAAATTTTAGTATTTGGCGGAAGCTTTTTTGTACTAGGTCTTAGTACCTTTTTGTTTCTTTTTTATGGACCATGGGCTGGTTTTAGAAATTTTTGGATTACTAGTGCAATGACTACTATGAATCATCAATATTTAGCTACTTGGTTTTATAGTGATGAGACTATACAGAAAGTTCTTGCGAATAATAAAGTAATTGAAGTTGATGAAGATACTGATCCGGATATGATTAAATTAAGAAAGTATACTTCTAAAACAATATATAAAAATGAGTATGAAAAAGCTGTGTTGACAAAGGATTCTGATAATGATTTATATAAAGTTATAGAAATTTCTGGTTCCTCTTATCAAGGCTTTTTAGTAGTTTTGTATGATCCTTCTAGGATTTCTGTTGCGACTACTAAATATTTAAATGTAAGAGGAGAGTCTATTTTAACTGTTGCGAAAAGAGAAAACGCTATTATTGCGATGAATGCTGGAGGATTTTATGATCCGGATTGGAATTCTAATGGTGCTATTCCTCATGGTACTGTTATATCTAATGGTAAAGTAGTATCTGACTTTGAAGATGCTCGTATGGGTGGAGGTTTTATTTGTTTTACAAATGAAAATAAACTTATTTTAGGTAAAATGACTAAGGAAGAAGCATTACAAAAAGGTTGTCGTGATGCAGTGGAATTTGGACCTTACTTAATAGTAAATGGTAAAAGCTCATTTATAAAAGGTAATGGTGGTTGGGGTATTGCTCCTAGAACTGCTATTGGACAAAGAAAAGATGGTATAGTTTTAATGCTTGTTATTAATGGAAGAATACCTTCAAGTATTGGAGCTGATATGGTAGATTTAACAGAAATTATGGAAAACTATGGTGCTTATAATGCTGCTAATTTGGATGGTGGTTCTTCATCTGAGCTTGTTATTAATCAAAAAATAATTAATACACCTGTTGCTGCTGGTACATATGGTTTAAGAGATATGCCTACTTTTTGGGTAGTTAAATAATAAATTTTTAAGAGGGAGGTTTTGTTATGATTTTGGATCTTGTGTCAGTCTGTAGTGATCCTGTATTGGCTAAAGTATTAAGTATTATTAAAAATGTACTTAGTATAATACAGTTACTTGGTCCTATTATTGGTATTATTGCTCTTGTTTTGAATTTAATTAAATTAATGGCTAATCCAGAAGAAAAGAAACTTAAAAGTTCTATTAAAAACTGGGCTATTGCGATAGTTATGTTGTTTTTAATACCTATTATACTTAATGTTAGTGTTACTTTAATTCTTTCTACTATTGATAAAGCTGAAAAGTTTTCAATTGCTTCTTGTTGGAATTACGTTAGTGAAAATAATTCTAATGCGGAAGAATCACAATATTATTCTACTTCTGATAAGAAAAAGAAAGACTTTTTTTCTGGTACTTTAGCAAAAAATAAGACTACTAGTTCAGGAGCTAGTAGGACTGGTAGCTCTTCTTCAAATAATAATGCTACTCATACTAATAGTATAAATAATGTTACATTTAATTTATATAGTCAAACAGATTCACGTTGGTCTAGTAAGGTATTTAGTACAGGAGGTACTCTTGGTGAGTATGGTTGTATGCTTACTTCTACAGCTGTTGTTTCCTCTGGCTATGATAAATCTGTTACTCCGGAAACAGTTTTTGATAGTAAATATAGAGCTAGTTTTCCTAGAAATGGTATTGAAGGTTTTGCTGGTAGTAAATTTAGTTGTTATTCAGGATCAACATCTAGTTCTTCAATAATTAGTGCCTTAAAACAAGGTCAAGTTGTTGTTATTATGGTGTATGGTGGATCTAAAAACGGTTCTAGTAAATTTACTGGTTCACAACATTATATGGCTTTAATAGATATTTCTTCAGATAAAATATTTGTTGGTAATGGTTATGCAACTTATACCTATGGTCAAACAGGTTGGTTTTCAGCAAGTGAAGTATTAACTTCTGTTCAAACAGCTGATTATTGTAAAGTTAAATAATTTATAGGATGTGATTAAATGTTTATATTAGATTTAGTCAATGTATGTGGTAGTGCAGAACTTGCTCATATACTTGGAATAGTTAAAAGAGTTTTAAATCTTATTCAGTTTGTAGGTCCAATTTTAGGTATTCTTGGTTTAATTCTTGCCTTGATAAAATTTATGGCTAATCCTGAGAATCAAAAAATAAAAAATTCTATAAGAAATTGGATTTTATCAATATTTTTATTGTTTTTAATGCCAACTATAATTAATATTGTTGTTGGATTATTTGATGATAATTTTCAGCTTGCTGCTTGTTGGAATTATGCAAGTCAGAAAAGTACTTCTGGGGATTCTCAGTATATAGCTGATGAAAAAGAAAGAACTAAGTTCTTTTCTGGTTCTATAGCTAATAATACTACTTATTCTTCTACTGGAGCTTCACATACATCTTCTAATGCACAATCTACAACTAATAATATTACTAAAAGAATTTTTTTAGGAGATTCTAGAACTGTTGGTATGAAAAATGCAGTAAATAGTTCAGATGATATATGGAGTTGTCTTGAAAGTCAAGGCTTAAAATGGATGAAAGAAACAGGATTTCCTAATATTAAAAATAAACTAAGTAATGGTACAGCCTTAATAATACTCATGGGTGTTAATGACTTATACAATGTATCAAACTATGCTACATATATTAATGATTTATATGATCAATATTCTAGTAAAGGAGTTTATTTTTACTTTGTTTCCGTTAATCCAGTTAATAATAATTACTTATATTTAGATTCTAATATAAAGAATTTTAATCAAAAAATAAAAAGCTCTTTAAATAGTAAAATAAAATATATAGATACAAATAGTTATTTAGTATCTAATGGATTTGATACTTTAGATGGGTTACATTATACAAATGATACTTATAAGACAATATATAACTATATAATAAAAAGTTTATAGGAGAAATGTATGAAGAAAAAAGTAACTATAGTTTTAATAATAAGTTTAATTGTACTTGGTGTATTATCTGGTACTTTTTTCTATTTTAAAGAGAGGCAAGACAAATTAGAAAAGTCAATTAAAGAAGAGAGGATTTTAGTAGAAAAAATAAAGAATAGTTATAGTAAGTATGTTATGATAAATGATGCTTATTTATATAAAAAATCTGGTGGCGAGTATAGTAAAATTATGAAGATTTCATCTAGTAAAGAGTTTACTTTAAAGGATACTAAAATTGATAAAAATACTAAATATTTTTTAATAGATGAGTTAGGGTATTATGTTAGATATCAAGATGTTTCTAAGATAGATGAACTTGCTGTGAAAGACTTACGTTATAAGAATTATTTACCATTTAATTATAATATAGTTACTAATGATAAGGTTACTTTGTATCAAGATGATAAAGCTATTTATGAATTATATTATAGTTTAGATACTCCAGTTATAGAATTAGATGAAGCTGGATATATTATTGAATTTAATGATGAGGAATACTTGGTTAAGAAAGAAGATGTTTTAAGTACACATGAGGCAAATAATACAACTTTAACTGAATCTGTTAGTGTTCCAGTTACTTGTTATCATTTTATTTATTTAAATGGTGATAATACTTGTAATGAGTCTATTTGTCATAGTGAGAATTAGATAAGAGAAGAATTTAATTATTTAAAATCTAATAATTATTTTACTTTGACTACTACTGAACTTGGTAAGTTTATTGATGGGAAAATTAGATTACCAGAGAAGTCAATTTTAGTTACAATTGATGATGGAGCTAGGGCTTGGAACTTCGTTCCTATATTGGAAGAGTATGGTATTAACGCTACATTATTTTTAGTATCTAGTTGGTATGAATTGGAACAGTTTAAATCTCCATATATGGAAATTGCTAGTCATACTCATGATTTACATTGGCCTGGTCGTTGTCCTGGCGGACAGGGTAGTCCTTTAAAATGTTCAGATAAAAATTTATTATTAGATGACCTGAAGAAGAGTAGAGAAACTCTTTCTGGGACTAAAGCTTTTTGTTTTCCATTCTATGAATATAATGACTATGCAATTTCAGTTTTAAAAGAAGCTGGTTTTGAAATGGCATTCATTGGTGGTGGAAGAAAAGTTACTAAGGGAATAGATAAATTTAAGATACCAAGAATTACAATTCATAAAGATACTAGTTTAAATTCATATATAAATTATGTTTCTTAAAGTCTACTAGAGAGTAGACTTTTTTTCTGGGTTTGGTATATAATATATTTTAGTAGGAGGATGATAACTTATGAAGAAAATAATGGATGGTAATGAGGCATGTAGTTATGTTTCTTATAATTTTACAGAGGTAGCGGGAATTTATCCAATAACACCAGCTTCACCTATGGCTGAGGTTACTGATAAATGGAGTAGTGAAGGTAAACTTAATTATTTTGGGACGCCTGTAAAAGTTGTAGAAATGGAATCAGAGGCAGGTGCTGCTGGTATGGTACATGGTTCACTACAAGCTGGATGTTTAACTACTACTTATACAGCTAGTCAAGGGTTATTATTAATGATTCCTAATATGTATAAAATTGCGGGGGAATTATTACCTTGTGTTATAAATGTTGCGGCTAGAAGTCTAGCAACACATGCTTTATCTATATTTGGAGATCATCAAGATATATACGCAACTCGTTCTACAGGATTTGCGATGCTTGCATCTTCTTCTGTACAACAAGTTATGGATTTAACAGGTGTAGCTCATTTGTCAGCTATAAAAGGAAGAGTACCATTTATTAACTTCTTTGATGGCTTTAGAACTAGTCATGAATTACAAAAGGTAGATGTTATTGATACTGACAAATTAAAAAATCTTATCGATGAGAGAGCTCTTAATGAATTTAGAGAAAGAGCATTAGGATCTGATAATCCAGTTATTAAAGGTACAGCACAAAATGAAGATATTTATTTCCAAGCTACAGAAGTTAGAAATGAGTACTATAATAAACTTCCAGATATTGTTTCTAAATATATGGAAGAGATTAATAAGATAACTGGTAAAGATTATCAACCAATGAATTATTATGGTAGTAAGACTGCTAATAAAGTAATTGTTGCGATGGGATCAGTTTGTGAGACTATTAAAGAAACAATTGATTATTTAATAGAAGAGAAAAATGAAAATGTTGGATTATTAGAGGTTCATTTATATAGACCATTTAGTTCTAAATACTTTTTAAAGGCTTTGCCTAAATCAGTTAAGAAGATAGCTGTTTTAGATAGAACTAAAGAGGCTGGTTCTGCAGGAGAACCATTGTACTTAGATGTTGTTAAGACTATTAAAGAAATAGACGCTAAAGTTAATGTTTATGGTGGTAGATATGGTTTATCTAGTAAAAATACAACACCAGCTATGATAAAAGGTTTATATGACTTTTTAGATACTAGAGAAGTTCATAATAACTTTACTTTAGGTATTGTTGATGATGTTACTAATTTATCTGTTAAGTATGATAAGACTTTTAGGATACCAAGTAATAATATTGAGTTTTTGATATATGGCTTTGGTAGTGATGGTATGGTTAGTGCTTCTAAGGATATTATGAAGATTACTGGTACTTATACAAATGCTTATGTACAAGGATATTTTCAATATGATTCTAAGAAGTCTGGCGGAGTTACTATTTCTAATTTAAGATTTGGTAAGAGACCTATTAGATCTACTTATTATGTAGAAAAAGCATCTTTAATTGTTTGTACTAAGGATTCTTATTTGAAACGATTGAAGATGTTAGAAAAAATTAAGAATAAAGGTGTATTTGTTTTAAATACTACTAAGACTCCTGATGAAGTTTTAGCTAGTATGAGTGTTCATGATAAGAAGATTTTACAAGATAGAAATATTAAGATGTTTATAATTAACGCTACTAAGATGGCAGAAGATGCTCTTATTCCTGGTAAGATTAGTGCCATTATGGAAGCTTTGATATTTAAACTAGGTAAAATAATTGATTTTGATTTTGCTCTTGGTAAAATTAAAGAAAATTTAGCTGTTAAGTTTGCTAATAAAGGTGGCGACTTAGTTACTAAAAATATTAAGGCAATTGAAGCTAGCTTAGATGGCCTTGTTCCAGTAAAGGTTCCATATGTAGATTATGTTGAGTCTTTCAGTAAACAAAAGAGTTTCTTTGAAACTATTGATAGTATGGAAGGTGATAGCTTACCTGTAAGTAGTTTTATTAAGAGACCGGATGGTTCTTTTGAAGCTGGTACTTCTAAGTTAGATAAGAGAGATTCTTCTGATATGGCACCAAGTTACAATTCTAATAATTGTATTTCATGTAACTTATGTTCTTTAGTTTGTCCACATGGTGTTATAAGACCATTCTTACTAAATGAAAAAGAACAAATAGATGCACCTGAATCTGTTAGTCGTAATTTGATTCCAGCTAGTATTAAGGACAAAGATTATAAATTTACAGTAGGTGTTAGTTTACCAGATTGTACTGGATGTTCATTATGTAGTGAAGTTTGTCCTGGTAAAAAGGGTGCTAAAGCTCTTGTTATGAAAATGAAAGATGCTTTACTTGAAGATAAAAAAGATGAGGAATATCAGTATCTATTTAATGAAGTTAGTGAAAAGAAAGATGTTATGCCAACTAATACAGTTAAAGGTAGTCAGTTTAAGAAACCAAGGTTTGAGTTCCCTGGAGCTTGTGCTGGTTGTGGAGAAACTCCTTATTTAAAACTTTTAACACAATTATTTGGAGATAAACTTATTATTTCTAACGCTACAGGATGTTCTTCTATATATGGTGCTTCAACTCCTTCTATGCCATATTCTGTACCTTGGGCTAATTCTTTATTTGAAGATAATGCTGAATTTGGTTTTGGTATGAGAATAGCTGATATGGCTATGAAGAATAGAATTGTTAGTTTGATAAAGAATAATATTAAAGATGTTAAAAAGAGTGAATTAGATATATATAAGGCTTACGCAAAAGATATTAATGATGATACAGCTAAAAATTTATTAGAAGTAGTTGATAATTCTAAGATTATGGATCTTGTTAAGTTAAAAAGGTTTATTTCTCCTAAGTCTATCTGGCTAGTAGGTGGAGATGGTTGGGCTTATGACATTGGCTACAATGGAATTGATCATGTTTTAGCTAATAAAGAAAATATTAATATTTTAGTTCTTGATACAGAAGTATATTCTAATACTGGTGGACAGTCATCTAAGTCTACTAGAACTGGTGCTGTTGCGAAGTTTGCTTCTTCAGGTAAAGAGACTGCTAAAAAAGATTTAGCTAAAATGGCTCTTACATATGATCATGTTTATGTTGGTACTATTTCACTTGGGGCTAATCCAAATCAAGCTATTAAAGTATTAAAAGAGGCTGATGAATATAATGGACCTTCTATTGTTATTGCTTATGCGCCATGTATTGCGCAAGGAATAATTAAAGGAATGAAAAATAGTATTAATGAAGAGAAGGGTGCTACTGAGTCAGGATACTTCCCATTATTCCATTATAATCCAGCTAGTTTGGAATTTAAGATGGATAGTAAGGCTGATTTTTCTAAATATGAAGAGTTTATTCTTGGTGAAGATAGATATCGTTCTTTAAAGAATCTTAATAAAAACGCTAAGGAATTATTAGATAGAAATAAAAAGAACGCTATGAAGCGTTATCAATATTATGAAAAACTATCTAAAAATGAAGAGTAGTATATATTAAATACAAAAAAAGACGTCGGCAAACGTCTTTTTTAGTTTCCTATATAAGAAGCCATCCTATTGGACAGCTTCCAAAAAGAATAAAAAGGGGTTGGCTAGTGTGATACTAGCGACCAATTCGCCTAATTCCGAATTGGTAGTTCTTATACTAATCGAAAGTTTGGTATTTGTCAACAAAAAATACAAAAAAATTGAAAAAAATTGCTGGAAATTTTTTGAAATAAAAAACTTTGTAGATTTATGACGATTTTTGATAGAAGTTTTTGATTAAATATGCTATAATATGCCAAGAAGGAAGTGATACTATCATGCAGTTAAAAGATGTAAAAGGCATTGGTCCTAAATCTCTTTCTTTATTAAATAAAATTAATATTTATACTGTTGAAGACTTAGTTACACATTATCCATTTCGTTATGAAATTCTTGAAAGATGTAATCTTAATGATATGGAAGATGGTGGAAAAATAATAATAGATGGAAAAATTGAAAGTGTTCCTATTTTAATGCACTTTAAAGCTGGACTTAATAAAATGAATTTTAGATTAGTAACAGCATCTGGTGTTGTTGGAGTTTCTATATTTAATAGAGCTTTTTTAAAGTCACAACTTACAGTTGGTACTGGAGTTACTGTCATTGGTAAATTAGATAAAGCTAAAAATGTTATAACAGCATCAGATATAAAATTAGAGACATTGATGAATAAAGTAAAAATAGATCCAGTATATCATTGTACTTCTGGTCTTACTAATAAAAATATGTCTACATATATTAATATGGCTTTATTGATGTTTGGAAAAGAAATACCTGATTATATACCAAGTAGTTATTTGGAAAAATATAATTTTTTAAATAAGAAGACATCTTTGAATATTGTTCATAATCCTTCAACTATGGATAAGTTAAAGGAAGTAACAATTAGACTTAAATATGAAGAATTATTTGCTTTTATGTTTAAGATTAATTATTTAAAAGTTCAAAATAAAAAGAAGAATAATGGTTTGACTAGAGAAATTAATAGAAGTAAAATAGATAAGTTTATTAAAAAATTATCTTTTGAGTTAACTGATGATCAAATGAAGGCAATTGATGAAATTTTTAGTGACTTAGAATCTCCTAGTAGAATGAATAGATTATTACAAGGTGATGTTGGTTCTGGTAAGACAATTGTGTCTTTTATTGCGATGCTTGCTAATTATTTTTCAGGATATCAGAGTGCTTTAATGGCTCCTACAGAAATACTAGCAACACAACATTACAAGAATTTAGTTAGTTTTATAAATGATAGTGATATAAAAATAGAGCTTCTTACTGGTTCTACTTCTAAAAAAGATAAATTAAGAATATATTCTGGTTTAAAGGATGGAAGTATTTCAATGGTAGTTGGTACTCATGCTTTAATTCAGGATGATGTTGTTTATAATAATTTAGGTTTAGTTATAACTGATGAACAACATAGATTTGGTGTTCATCAAAGAGCTAATTTACAAAATAAGGGTGTAAAGCCAGATGTTTTATATATGAGTGCTACACCTATACCTAGAACTTATGCATTAACTATTTTTGGAGATATGGATGTATCTACTATTAAAATGAGACCTAAGGGTAGACAAAAAATCGATACTTTTGTTAAGAAAAATAATGAAATTAAAGATGTTTTAGGGCTTATGTATAAAGCGTTAAAAGAAGGACATCAAGTATATGTTATTGCTCCTTTAATTGAAGATAGTGAAAATTCTGATCTAGCAACAGTTTGTAATTTAAAAGATCAAATGAAATTGGCCTTTGGTGATAAATATAAAATTGATATTGTTCATGGAAAAATGGCAACTGGGGCAAAAGACGTTATAATGGAACAATTCAAAGAAAATAAAATTCAAATACTTATATCTACAACTGTAGTTGAAGTTGGTGTTGATGTTTCTAACGCTACTACTATGGTTATATTTGATGCCGATAGAT
Source organism: Acidaminococcus fermentans (assembly GCA_963660495.1). Classification (GTDB taxonomy): domain Bacteria; phylum Bacillota_I; class Bacilli_A; order RF39; family UBA660; genus CAG-877. The sequence continues at coordinate 9,698 of CAVKYO010000028.1, read as the reverse complement.
TTGGACTTTCTACATTACACCAATTAAGAGGTAGAGTAGGAAGAGGTAGTTTTAAATCACAATGTATTTTAATTAGTGATAGTGATGCTGAAAGATTAAAGATAATGGAAACTGTTGATGATGGATTTGTTATTAGTGAAGCTGACTTCAAATTAAGAGGACATGGTGATTTATTTGGTACTAAACAATCTGGTGACATGTCTTTTAAGATTGCTAATATAAGAGGTGATTATAAGATTTTGTTACAAGCAAAGAAAGATTCTAAGGAATATTTATTAGATAAAAGTACTGATGAAGATGATTTAAAGAAAAAATTAATAGCTGATATTACAGAAGGATAGGGTTACTCTATCTTTTTTGTGTTATAATTTTTGTAGACTGGAGTGTGTTTTTGGTGTTAACGTTGTATCCTAATTATGAGAAATGTTTAATTAATCTGTCTTCTTCTATATTAAAAGAATTTGGTATAGAATGTCGATATGGAACTTTAATAAGAGTTGATAAGTTATTTAGAGAGGAAAATTATAAAAATATTATTGTTTTATTTTATTCTGGATTAGGAACTAGAATGTTAGATAGGAATTTGGAAGAGAATAGTTTTTTACTTACTAATAGAATGTCTGATCTTACTTCGGTATTTCCTTCTACGTCAATTGCGGCGACTACTTCTTTTTTAAGTGCTAAGTCTCCTTATGAACATGGTGTTCTTGGTGAGAATATGTATTTTAATGGTTTAGGTAAGACTGTTAATGTTATGACTGGATGTGTTAATGGAACTAGTGATGTTGTTAGTAAGGAATTTTTAAAAGAAAATTTGGAATATGAGAGTATAATTGATAAGATTAATGCAACTGGTGAGAATAAGGCGTATGGTATTTTTCCTTTTGGTATTGGTGCTTATGAAAGTAGAGAAGAAGCATATAATAGAATTATTAATTTAAGTAAAAATTCTGGGAAGAAATTAATATATGCTTATTTTGAAGAGCCTAATTGTTCAATACGTGATAATGGTATTATTAAAGATAAAGCTCATGACGAGATAGTAAAAATAGATGAAGAGACGAAAAAACTATGTAGCGAATTACAAGATTCTATTATTTTTATTACAGCTGATCATGGTAATGTAAATTGTAGTCCTATTGTTTTAAAAGAGTATAGTTCAATATATAAGCTTATTGATAAGACTTTTTATATTGAAAATAGATGTGTTGGTATTAAGGTTAAGGAAGGATATAAAGAAAAATTTAAAACACTTTTTGAAGAAGAATTAGGCGAGTATTTTTTACTTATGAATTATAGTGAGGCCATTGATAATAAAATGTTTGGTGATGGGATAGAACATAATTATTTAAAGGATTCACTTTATGACTTTATAGCTGTTTCTATTTATAAATATTATTTGGTAAATGAAGAAAATGATTCTATATGTATGGCTAGTTGTTCTGGTTTAACGGAAAAGGAAATGTTAGTTCCATTGATTGTTGTGAAAAAGAGGCCTTTTAAAGATGGAATAAGAAGAGTTATTGAAAGTGATTATAAAGTTGTTTTTGAAATACTTGCTGGTTGCCATAAGTTTATGTATCGAAATAGAAAGGATATATTTATGGCGGGGCCAAATTTCTCTAGATCTGAATTTAAAAATTATTGTGATAAAAATAAGCCTGATACATGTTATGTTTATACTATCAGTGATGAAATAGTTGGACTTATACGAATTAGATATAATATGCTTGTTGGCTATGGTAAGTTTACTAGTTTTTCTTATATTGAGGTTGAGGATATTTATGTTAAAGAAGAATATCGAGGAAGAGGAATTGGTACGGAACTTGTTAATTATGTGATTTCTCTAGCTAAAAAGAGACGTGTCAAAAGAGTAGAATTTTGTGCATGGCATTTTGATAAAAAAACGGCTAAATTCATTGAAAAATTTAGCTCTAGAGTACTTACTAAAATTTTTGAGATTGATTCTTTCTAGTGTAAAGTTAAAATATTTATTTTGAATTAATTGACAATTCATGGAAATTAATTTATTATTAAGATGCGTGATGCATGTCACGCCGATATCTCTCACGGTTATGTGTGAGAGTATATTCAACCGAACCCCCTGAAATCCCGTCAGAAATGGCGGGATACTTTGTTTATAAGGGCTTTAAGCTTGTTTGTATATGTATTAGGTACCCAAATAGGTACCCATTTTAATTTAGTTTGTCTATAATATTAATTATTTCATTTAATTGATTTTTAAATAGGTGAGAATAAGTATTTAATGTCTCATCTATTTTTGTGTGTCCTAAATACTTTGCTACAACGTTTATAGTAGCACCACTATTTATTAAAAGTGATGCACAACTATGTCTAAAATCGTGTATTCTAATTTGTTTAACTTCTGCTAACTTACAATCCTTGTTTTTTCTGTGTCTTAACTTTCCGTTTGTTATTGGATCAGTATCTCCAAACAAATACCAGTCATCATTAAATCCATAATGTCTTTTAGAAACTTCATATAATACTTTCATATCTTCCATTAATACTTTTGGTATAGGAATATTTCTTATACTAGATTTTGTTTTAGGTGTAGTTACCATATATGGTTTCTTTTCATCCCCTTGAGTTGCTACAACATTTTTATTAACACTTAAATATTGATTATTAAAATCTATATCTTTCCAAGTTAGACCTCTAAGTTCACCTCTACGAAGTCCGCAATAATATAAAGTTTCAAATAATGTTTTAAATAGAATATCATCTTCTACTGATATGAATTTTTTAAATTCTTCATAGGTGAAAAATAACATTTCTTTTGGTATTTCGTTTGGGTCAGTAAAATTAGTCATTTTATTATAAGTTATCGTAAAATTAAAGTTATACCACTTAGTAGCAAAGTTTAATAATTCTTTAAAGAATTTAAATAAATGGTTCTTATGATTAGTTGTATAACCATAAGAATTTATTTGCTTTTTCCATTTCTCAAAATGTTCAATATTAAAATCTTTTAATTTAACATTATCTAAGTCTTTGAAAAATTTTTCTCTATCACGATAAGTTTTTAAAGTAGTATATTTAACTTTATCTTCTTTGTATGCATAGAAGAGTGTGTATAAATCTTTAAAAGTCATATTACGGTCTTTGTCACTTCTATCTGCGTTAATTGTTAAAAATTCTCTTTCAGCTTTTAATGCCTCTGTTTTAGTAAAAAACTTCTTTGATTTATACTTTCTTCTAGAACCATCTAAATTCTTAACATAGTCATAAAAAATCCATTTACGACCATCTTTTGTCCATTCTTTTTTATCTAATAGTTTAACTGCCATAATCATTATCCTCCTTTGAATTTAAATTATTACTATTACTTTCTGAAAAAATATTATCAGTAAGTATTTCCAAAGGTTCCTTATATTTAGCAGTATATAGTCTTTCTGTTTGTGTTCTTTTACATTCTATAAATAATCCTAGTTTTTCTAACTCATCTTTATTACTCGATATTAATTTACCTAAGACGGGTGGAGTAATAAATAAATTTAATTTACTAACCATTTCTGAAATAGTAAAAGTAAATTCTTTTTTACTAATTGCATATTTTAAAAATTGAATTAAATTTGGATTAAGTGTTTCTTCTGTTTTTTCATCAATACTTAGGATTAAATTATCATTTCTTTTTAGTACGTAATTTAATGCCTTGTAATCTCTACTTTCATAATTCAAGTAGAAAGTTGATTTGATGTTTTCATCTTGTTTTAATGCAAGTTTACCATCTACACAAGTATCAATAGCAGTACTTCCTAAAGATTTACCTTTACGATTTAAATGATGAACTATGATGATAGTAACATTATAGTTATTACATAATTTACGTAGTTGTGGAAATATCTTTTGACTCATATCTTGGTAATTATTTAAATCATAATAACTTCCAAAATTTATGCCATTAAACATATCAATAAATACTAATTTGCCGTTATATTTTTCCTTAAATTCACTTATTTCTTTTTCAACTTTTAATATGCTTAGTTGTGTCATATTATCTTCTGGAAAAGTATATAGAAAAACATTTTCCTTTAAATTACATTTCATAAAATTAATACGACTTATAGTCTCGGATGGATTCATTTCCGTACTTAAATATAAAACTGGTGTTTTATTTGTCTTTAAATTTAAGAAAGGAATACCATTGCAAACAGAATTTGCTATTTGAAGGGCAAGAGCAGATTTTCCTACTTTAGCTTCTCCAAGTAAACAATATAAACCATTTTCTCTAATCATATTTTCAATAATATAATTAATATCGACAATACTATTTTTTAATTCTTCAATTGTTTTCATATAATTCCTTTCTATAAATTTTCTTTAGCCATTTTTTCTAAGTAATTAATATTAATTTTTAGCTTATTAACGACTTCAATCATTGGTAATCTGTTATTAGGAAGAGTATAACCTCTATTTATTAGGTCATCTTTTATTTCTCTTCTAAGTTTAACGGCATTATTTTTACCTATTTCAGCAAGTTTCATTAAATCATCAAGATTACACCATTGCTTTGAAATAAGTTTTAAAGTTTCTCTAGCATCCATATAAATTAATCCTCCTTTCATTTAGACTCTAGATATAAATATATCTATGTAAGGATTACCAACTAAAGAAAGAAATTATACTGTGAGGCATACTCACAATATTATAATACCACTTAATGTTAATTGATGTCAATAGATTTTGTGAGTTTTAATCACAAAAATATTGTTGAATAATCTGTTTTGTGGTAAAATGGTATTAAGAAGTTATGAAGAGGTGTAATTTAATGAATAATAAAACTTTAGCTAGCGTAGTAAAAGAAGCTAGAGAAAAAATTAATATATCTCAAAGAGAGTTATCAAGAATAACTGGTATAGATAATAATACAATTGCTAAAATTGAAAAAGGCGAAAGAAAGAAACCTAACGTATTATCTTTAAAAAAGTTAAGTTCAGTATTAAATCTATCTTTAGAGATGTTAATGGAACTATGTGAGTATAGTAAAGAAGAAATAGATTCAACAATAAATAATTCCTATAGCAGTATGGTTATTAAGCCTGAAAATGCTCCAATTCTTGTACTAGATGATATAGTTAATCAGATGCAGGATGAATTATATATTAAAATGGTTATCAAGGAATTATTAGATAACTGCAATTTAGAAGAATTAAATTTTATTTCTGAATTAAATAAAAAGGACAAAAATAGAGTTATCAAAGTAATTAAAAATTATGTTAAAGATAATGAAAAAGAAATAAAAAAACAAAAACAATCTCTTGATGATTTAAAAAAATTACTTACTGAATAAGAATAATTTTTTAGTTAGTAATGACAATGTGACAAGAAATAGAGATATATGGGTAGGGTGTAATAGATGTGTCATTGCTGTCATTGGGAATATAATGTTTGTCTAGCAAGCAATGAATTTGTACTCCCGTACGAAATTCGTATGTGGGAAAGCCCAAACCCTAAATTGTAATTAATAAGTGAGGTACGAAATGAAAAAATACAAAACTATAGATTTATTTTCAGGTTTAGGTGGAATAAGAAGAGGCTATGAATTAACTGGTAGATTTAGTAATGTTTTATCAGCAGATATTGATAAATATGCATGTCAAGTATATAAGCATTTATATAATGAAGATTCTTATAACGATGTTACAAGTGAAGAATTTAAAAATAAAGTAGAAAATATCGAATATGATGTTTTATTAGGTGGTTTTCCTTGTCAAGCGTTTTCAATTGCTGGACTTCAAAAAGGGTTTGCAGATGAAACAAGAGGAACATTATTTTTTGATATTGCAGATATAATTAAAAGAACAAAGCCAAAATCATTTATGCTAGAAAACGTTGAAGGACTTTTAAAACATGAAAAAGGTAATACTTTTAAAACAATAATTAAAGTACTTAATGAATTGAATTATAAAGTTGTAGGCGTTGATATAAAGAATGGAGAAATAAAATATGATGCAAAAAATTTGGTGAGAAGTACAAAGGATTTTGGAATTCCGCAAAAAAGAGCAAGAATATTTATTATGGGTTTTAGAAATGATATTATTCCTAAAAATTATAAATTTCCTAATTTACCTGATCATTCTGATGAAAAGATTTATCGAAATTTATATGATTTATTAGAAAGTAAGGTTGATTCTAAATACTATTTATCTGATAAACTTTTAACAACATTAAAAAATCATAAAGCTAGTCATGCTTCGGTTAATTCAGGCTTTGGATATATTGTTGTTAACGAGGGGGAAAATCCAGTGTCAAATACAATTATGGCAACTGGTGGTTCTGGCAAAGAAAGAAATCTTATAAGACAATATGTAAAAGAATATGATAACTTATTGGTTGGAAGAGGTAATCCAATAAATAAGGAGGGTATAAGAAATATGACACCTACTGAATGGGGAAAATTGCAGGGATTTATAAATTATGGCTTTATAGAAAATGGTGTTGATAAATTTTCGTTTCCTAAAGGAATAAGTGATACCCAACAATATAAACTATTTGGAAATTCAGTATCAATTCCAGTAATAAAAGCTATGGCAGAATATATGATAGAAAGGTTGGATGATTTTTATGGCAATGAATAGAGGCGAATGGTCAGAGTTTTATGCAATATTAGCTTTATTAGAGAATCCTGATATGAATTTAGTGGATGAGAAATTAGAAGATATTACTAATGAATTATATCAGGTTAAACAGCTTTCATTACAAGAAAGAGATACAATTATAGATTATGTTTTACACAATAATTTAGATGTTAGTATTTATTTTAATGATGAATTAGTGGAAGAACTTGAAAGATTAGAAATAAAAGATAATAAATTAAAATTATTCAATATAATAAAAAATGCAGTTGCTTCTAATGGTTCTTTTGAAATAGATAATGTACAGTCCTTATTGGACAAAATGACTCCATCTGGTATTTTAAAGTCTAAATCGTCTTCTAAAGAGGACCTAAATGCAATAGTTATGGATAGAAGAGTTGGTGATGATTTATTATTGAAATATAGTATTAAATCAAGTTTAGGAAGTCCAGCTACAATTTTAAATGCAAGTAATCATACTAATTTTATTTACGAAGTAACTGGATTAGATATAAGTGATATTAGTAAAATTAACGATATAAAGTCAAGAACAAAATTAATAGATAGACTACATATGATTAAATCATTAGGAGGTCAAATCAAATTTCATAAAATGGAATGTGAAAATTTTGATTATAATTTAAGATTGATTGATAGTAATATGCCTAAATATTTAGGTGATGTTTTACTTGATTCGTACGAATATGAAAATAAAAATTTAAAGGATTTGTTTTTGAAAAATAGTAATTTTTCAGATAATAACTTTGCTTTAAAAAAATTAGGTGATTTTTTAGAAGCAATAAGTTTTGGCTTTTTTCCAAGTATTAAATGGAATGGTGAAAATAATGTCAATGGTGGATTGATTGTCGTAAAAAAAGATGGAAAAGTTGTTGTTTTGGATTTAATCTATTTTAGGCAAAAGGTTATTAATTATTTGATTGAAGAGACAAAGTTAGATTCTCCTAGTTCAACAAGATATCATATGTTAGAATTATATGTTGAAAATGGCAAAATTTTCTTTAAGTTAAATCTTCAAATAAGGTATAAAAAATAATGAAGGTTATTACATTAAAACAGCCTTGGGCAACATTAGTTGCTGAAGGTTTAAAAAAATATGAATTTAGAAGTTGGAAGTATAGTTATAGAGGGGAATTGCTAATTCATGCTGGAAAAGGTATAGATAAGGATGCAATGAAAAAATTTGAACATCTTAATCTCAAATATTCTCAATCAAGGATTGTTGCAAAAGTTAAGGTTTTAGATTGTATTGAATTAAACGATGAAATAAATAAAAAAATAATTAAAGAGAATGAACTTGTTTATGGCCATAAATATGATAGAACTGGTTACGCTTGGAAATTAGAATTAGTTGAAAAAATAAATGACAACAAAGAAATATCAGGTAAACAAGGAATATGGAATATAAAAGAATAAAAAGGTGCTAGTGCAATTTTCGTGTTTTTGTACTGCACTTTTTTGATATTATAGGAGGTGTTGCAATATGAAAAAAATGAGTAATAAAGATAAAAATAATAATGAAAATTATAGAGTTTTTTTGGAAACTCCAATAACTGATAAAGAAAATGATAATTTTGGAGCAATAACATATTCTGATCAAATATATTTTGCTATAAAAAAAGGTGCCAAATTTATAGCAATAGATGGTGAATATGGTACTGGTAAATCTAGCATAATAAATTTGTTTGAAAATAAAGTATGTAATAATAAAAAAAATAAAAGGAATAATATATTTTTAAATATAAATTTCTTAAATATAAATAATAACAAAGATATCATTAATGAAAAGAATGTAACGAATGTTAATCAGAAACAAGAAGAAAAATTGATAATTAATAATGAATATGAAAAAAATATAAATGTTATAGATAAATATCATAGATACTTTGTAAATCAAGTTGGAAGTTGCCTATGTAAAAATCCATATGATGTTGAAAGAACATTTTATAATAATCAATTTAGTTATACAACAACTTCTTTAAAAAAGAATAATATTTTTAAGAAAATGATTGATAAAATATTAGTTGCACTAATTGGGTTCGTTTCAATATATTTGGTATATTCTGGATTTTTTAAATCAATTACTATGTTTAATGATTTGTATAAGATTGCAAGTAATATAATGCCATACGTTTTGTTCACAATATTTATTTTATTAATATTATACGGATATGGTTTCTACAAACCAGAAAAAGTTGAAAAAAGCCCAATGTTAGATATAGATAAATGTAAAAGTAATTTATGTAAGGTTTTATATAATAATATTCCTAAAAATGGTAATGTGTATTTTATTATAGATGATCTTGATAGAATTGATAAGAAATTACAATTGCCAATTATTTCTTTACTTTATAATGAATATTATCATTTAGATAATGTTTTAAGTAATATTAAAATTAGATTTATTTTTATGATAGATTTAAATAAAATTATCGACGATAAAGAAAGTGATATAAATCCTGATAAATTATTTGATTATATATTGAATGTTGCTAATAATCAACCCATAATAATGCGAAGTTATATAGAAAAACAGATAAATCAAAATGAAATATTAAGTGGTATATTTAATGAAGTTGAAAACAGAGATTTTATTATTGGCATTATTAATAATAATTATAATTCTATTAGAAGAGTTAAACATTTATTTAATAGAATTATTACAAAGTATGTATATTTGAAAGATAAGAATTTTAAAAATATAAATTATTCTCAACTAATAATTATAAGTGTTTTAATGGGGTTTGACTGTGTAGGATCTTTAAATAAAAAACTTAATGGCTTTATTAATGAAGGTAAGCAATTAACTGATTCTTTAATGGATTTAATAATAAAAGAAGCATATAAAAAAAATATGCTTGATAATAATTATTATATATATTTAACTAATTTTATGGATATAAATAATATATTGAATGCAAGTGAGCAAATTATTTATAATGTATCAAATGATCCTTTTTCGGGACTTGATGATTGGGAAAGTGTTTATAAAATTTTCGAAAAAGAAGAAGTGAATTTTTCTAAAATTTATAATCAGATATATAAATATTTACCAAATAATGAGAAAATACTATTACTAGG
>CAVKYO010000027.1:0-11625 GCA_963660495.1 Acidaminococcus fermentans | reverse complement strand
TTATATAATAAAGGCTAGATTAACAATTTAAAGAGGAATAACTGCAAAACTCGGGGTAATAGTGAAAATAGATTTGTTAATTTTACAAGTGATTCTAGTAACGCTACAATATAATAAATTAATACTTTAATTTTTATTGTAATTATGGTAGAATTAGTTATAGTATTTAACATTTTAATATGATATGGAGGATAAGTTATGGCTTTTAATAAATTTATTGATAAATTAGTTGGTAGTGAAGGTGATGGAGAAGAGGCTACTACTGAAGAAAACTTTTATAGTACTTCTAGAGAAGCCTATCATGCTGAGAATGGTATGGCGGGAAGTAAAATGATGCTTTTAGAACCTAGAGCTTACTCTGAAAGTCAACAAATAGCGGATTATTTAAAAAATAGAAGTGCTGTTGTTGTTAATTTAAAGAGAGTAACTCCTGATCAAGCTAAACGTATTGTTGATTTCCTATATGGTACTATTTACGCAATAGGTGGAGATTTACAAAAATTAGGTGGAGGAATTTTCTTATGTACACCTAATAATGTTAATGTAGAAGGTAAAATTAGTGATGAAGGAGCTAGTAAAGGTACTGGTTCAAAGAGTAAAAAAGAAAATAAAGAAGAGAACGACGAAGATGATTTTTTCTAGAAGTTAAAGGGTGATCATTTTGGAAAGATTTAGTTATGAGACAAATGGTTATAGTCGAAATGAAGTAAATCAGTTTATTAATGATGTGATAACTCAGACTGAAGGTATCGTTACAAAGTGTAAAGAACAAAGAAGAGAAATTGATAGTTTAAAGGCTGAATTAGAACATTATAAAAGATTAGAAAGTACGTTAAAGAATTCTATCTTAAAAGCTGAGGAGACTAGTGATAATATAAAGAGAATGGCTAGGGATGAAGCTAAAATGGTCATTAGTGACGCTAAAAGTAATGCTAGTAGAATTGTTAATGAGTCATTACTAAAGGCTGAAAGAATTGAAAATAGAGCGGAACTTTTAGAAAAAAATATGAAAATATTTAAACGGAAATTGAAAATTATTATGGAACAACAGTTGGCTGTTGTTGAAGAAATAGAAGTTTTAGAACTAGATTCAAAATAGGAGCTAGTTTTATTATGGATAATATGTAGTTTGTCTGGTGATGTTATGGAAAAAATGAAACTTACTATGGAGAGTTTATCTGGAAGTATATTACTGTCAAGTGGCTTTGATGGTAATTTATATAGACTTAGTGATGGAAGTATTTTGAAACTATTTCATTATGTTTATTGGGATTTTTATGCGAAAAAAATTGTTGATATGGAAGAAAAAATGTTGTCGGCTGATACTATTCATCACCCAAGAATAGTTGTTCCTGATAAAATATGTTGTATGGATAATTATGTAGCAGGATATATAAGACGTGATGTTTCTGGTAGAAGTTTTACGGATGTTTTTAGTAATGAGAGTGATAATGATAAAGTAAATTTATATCGTTATGCACTTATTCATCATAATTTAGAAAGTGTTGTAGAAGAGTGTAGTGATATTGTTTTTCCATGTTTATGTGATGGAACAGGTATTTATTTGGAGCAAGATTTTAAACCGTACTTTGTTAATTTTGAAGAGTTACAACATGGTACTTTTAGAGCGGGACGTGTTTCTAAAAAGCTTGGTTTAAGAACAGACTCTAATGATTCTAAATATTTAAATAATGGATTATTTACAAAGAATCTTGATAAGATGAGTTCTATTTATTTATATTTTTTAAATACTTTTAATGTGGATCTTTCTAAAACCGATTCTACTTCAGTAGGAGGGGTATTTAATAGACTTGGTTTAAAAGATGATGACATTTGTCATAAGGTTTGGAGTTTATTTGATAAAGATTCCGATAATGATTTTTTAGGTGATGATGTTTTTAGAATAGCTGAAGAGTATGACATGAGAGTTGTATTTAATACGGGTACAACTTGCGTAAAGACACTGGTTAAAAAATAGGTAACTTGACAGTAGATAATTAGTATGATATTTTCTAGGAAAGAAGAGTTAATTATATCTGATTAAGGGTATTATTTTAGGAGAAAAAATGAAGAAAAATATTATATCAGTTTTTGTTATCTTGTTACTAACATTATTAATTGTCGTTGTATATATTTTAACTAAAGATAATGATCAATTATCTTCAGTAAAAGGTGTTTGGCTTGCTGATAAGACTCAGTATGTTTATATAATTAAATATGAAAATGGACAACCTATATATTCAAATGCAGATACTCCGTTTTACTTAACTCTGGATGGGAAAGGACATTACAAATTAGAAATGTCAGATAGTGTTGAGACTGGTACATATAGTTTTAATAAAGATAATTTGGTTTTAAAAAATGACGATGGATTAATTACTGAAAATTGTAAGGTTATAGATAACAAAGAATTACATTGTGATAAGTATGCTTATTTATATGTTAGAAAATAATATCTTTTAGCTAATAATATTAAATTATGAGAGCAACTTTTTGTTTGGTTTGGTTGCTCTTTTGGTGACTATTAATATTTCTTGCTTTTTACTTGTTCTTATGGTATAATCTATATCGCAACTAAAAAGGGACAGGTGAGGTTATTTATGAGATCTTTTAGAAGATTATTATTAGAAAGTTTTGAAAATGAATTAAATGAAGCTAATCAATATTATGTTGATGAGATTAGTAAAAGAGAAGAATTAAGTGATGAGTTTTTTTGTGTTTTAAAAGATAAATACTCTTTTGATGACATTAATGATTTATTACTTGGTCATTTTCCAAAAGTATTACAAAGAAAAAGACTAATTGATCTTGCGGCTACATTCTTTAATAAAGATTATTCTTATGTAACAGCAAGTGATGGTAGTAAAGTAATGTTTATACCTATATTTAAATACTTATTTGATGGTAAAACATATGATTATGATGATTTTTGTAAATTATATATGACTATGCATTTAATGCCAGAAAAGTTAGCAGCCTATCAAGGATTTATGGACTATGGTAAAGCTCCATTTACGTTTGATATAGTAGATAAAATGGATTTAATGATGAATTCTAATGACTACTATATAGGAATTAATACAGTTATTGAAATACTTAATTTTATAGGTTATGAAAATGAAGTTAATAATTTTGAATATAATAAAGAATATATAGAAACATTAAATAGTATCGTTGGAACACTTCATAATTATTTAAACTTCTGGTCTACAAAAGAAGATATTTCACGTGTAGAAGAAGCTAGAAGAAATGGTAAGAAATGTGAAATTAGTGAAAACTATGATAATTTAAGTTTAGTTAGATTTACATTAGGTAAAGTACCATATACTAAAAATCCAATTATACAATTAGCTGAAATAGAAAAATTATTACAAACTGGTAATGAAGTACAAATGAAGAAAAACTTATTAACAGCATTTGCATATAAAGAGTATGATCCTAATGATTCATTCTTTGATGCATTTAAAGATGTTTCATTAACAGTAGATGATATTAAAAGCTTTATTTGTGAATATGAAAAGTCAGGTAGAAGATTGTCTACTGATCAATTTGGTAATATTATAGTTAATATGAGAAAAAGTTACTTAGCTTTAGACGATGAAGAAATATTATCAGATACAGTTAAAGAAGCTTATAAAACATTTAGAAAAAAAGATTATGTTTCTAGTGATTTAGTATTTATAGAAGAATTTGCTAGAAATAATAACAGTGTTTTATTTGATAGATGTGATTTTGAAAGAATTATTAATGGTAATTATTTATATGATTTTAGAGAATTAGAATCTACTAAGTCATTTAAAAATTACTGTAAAGCTACAGGATATTATATAGAAAATGATGAAGAAGCAATTAATAGATATAGTAGCGAAGCTTTAAGAAGAGAAGAAATTTGGAATAGATATTATGCTAAATTGTTCTTACATCAAGATAGTACTGATGAGACAATGGGATACTTTATTAGAAATAATGTTTTAAGTAGTGATCTTTTAGATTTTAATGAATTAAAAGCTTGGTTTGAACAGTCATCACAATTTTATGGATGGAATGAAGACGAATCAGTTAAAGCTAAATGTGCAATAAAATTGTTAGAAGACTTTGAAGATGAATTAGAAGAGAGTAATTTCATTGATAGATTTTCTATACATGGAAAATATTTAAAATATGCTAGTCAAGATGGTGTTAGAAAATATGCTTCTCCAAAAGACTTTAAAAAGAGTTTAGAAATATATGAGGCACGTTTTAAAAATGAAAATGCTTGGGCTTTACTAGGTGAAGTTTGTATTGCATATGAAAATAAAGAAAGTTTAGCAGATCGTATTTTTAACTTAGGATTAACAGTGGAAGATGCCTTAGATATGTTTAATATATTAAGTAAAAAAGCAGATCCAGAATTTAAAAGTACAATAGATAAAGTTTCTGAAAAATTAAGAGAAGATGAAGTTATTAGAGATGAAGAAAGTAAAAATACAAAAATAGCTTTAAAAAATAAAATGTATAGAGACTTAGTAGTTGATTATCTTTCTACTGATGGTTTAAATGTTAAAACTTATTGTGTATTAAGAGGAATATCATCTGCAAGAATGCAGGACGCTATTAACTATTGTAGAGAAACTGATGTAGAACTATGTGAAGAATATAATTATAGAAATCGTTTAATTCGTTCTGGTAAATATACAGCAATTACTATACCAGAAGGTATTGTTAAAAAAATAGGAGATGGTATCGTTTCTGGAGTAGAAAAAGAAGATGGTACTAAGAGAGAATTTAACTATTTAGACTTTAAATTAATTACAGATTCTCCTATAGGTGTATTTGTAACAGCTGTTTTAAATGGACCAGAGTTTAATTATAGTAAAGCAGATATAGAAAAAATTAAAACATTTACTTTAGCAAATGCTAGACCTATATATTATAAAGAAGAAACAGTTTTAAAAACAAAAGAAGAAGTAGTAGTTAATGGAGAGACTGTTGAAATTAGTAAAGATAATAAACAAGCTGCTTTTGATTATATTGATGCGTTAGAATTACCTCATGAAATGAGAATATATCAAATTGTTTCTAGAGGAATAGTTGATGGTAGTATAAAACCATTAATGAAAGACAATAAAACTAGTGAAAAAATATTAGAAAAATAAGCTTGTAAATGAAAATTAAATATGTTATATTAGTTTGGAAAGCAAGTGCGAAAGACGGAATATTTATTAGTAAGTAGAGAGTCTATGTTTGGTGAAAATAGATTACGAAGAAATATTTGGATCACTTTCAAGTTGCGATTTATGGATAAGATAAATACGGTAACGCGTTATAGTATTTGAGATAAGTATTATACTTATAAATTAAGGTGGTACCGCGAACTAATTCGTCCTTATAGGGCGAGTTAGTTTTTTTATTTATTAAGAAGGAGGAAAATTTATGAAATTTAAGAAGTTAGAACAAGGAAGTATAAATTCAATTGAAACTAAGTATTCAGAACAATGGGAAAAGATGGATATCTTAGAAAAAACTATTAAAAATCGTAAAGGAAGAGAAAACTTTGTTTTCTATGATGGACCAGCTACCGCTAATGGGATGCCAGGAATTCATCATATGATGGCTAAGTTATTAAAAGATACTGTATGTAAATATAAAACAATGAAAGGGTATCGTGTTGTTAGAAAAGTAGGATGGGATACTCATGGTTTACCAGTAGAAGTACAAGTTGAAAAACAATTAGGATTTACTGATAAAAGTGATATTGAAAAATATGGAATTGAGGAGTTTAATCAAAAATGTCGTGAAAGTGTTTGGACTAATGAAAAAGCATTTTCTAAGTTTACTAGAGAAATGGGACAATTCATTGATTTAAAACATCCTTATGTTACATATGATAATGATTATATTGAATCAGAATGGTGGATATTAAAGAAAATTTTTGATGATGGATATATCTATGATGGATTAAAAATTGTTCCTTGGTGTCCAAGATGTGGAACTGGTCTTGCATCACATGAAGTTGCGCAAGGATATAAAGAAGTTTCAGTTAATACTGTTTATGTACCATTTAAATTAAAGAGCCAAGAAAATACATATTTCTTAGTATGGACAACCACTCCTTGGACATTAATTGCTAATGTTAGTTTGTGTGTAAATCCAGATGAAGTATATGTTAAATGTTTATCAAGAGGTCATAACTTTATAGTTGCTAAAGCTTTAGCAAATGAAGTATTAGGTGATGAATATGAAGTAGTTGAAGAGTATAAAGGTAAAGATTTAGAGTATTTAGAATATGAACAATTGATGCCATTCTTGAAAGTAGATAAAAAAGCATTCTATGTTGCTTGTGATAATTATGTTACTATGTCTGATGGTACTGGTATTGTTCATCAAGCACCTGCATTTGGACAAGATGACTATGAAGTTGGATTAAAATATGATTTACCATTATTAAATCCAGTAGGAGAAGATGGTTGTTATACTGATGGTCCTTGGAAAGGTAGACTTGTTGTTGATCCAGAGTTAGAAGTAGATATTATCAAATACTTAGCTAGTGAAGATAAACTATTTAAAAAACAAAAAATGGTACATGATTATCCACATTGTTGGAGATGTAAAACACCTTTAGTTTATTATTCAAAACCATCATTATATATTAAAACAACTGCTAAAAAACAAGAAATTATTGAAGAAAATAATAAAGTTCATTGGCATCCAAGCTTTGTTGGAGAAAAAAGATTTGGTAACTGGTTAGAAAATATGAATGACTGGGCTATTTCTCGTAATAGATACTGGGGTACTCCAATTCCTTTATGGAGATGTAGTTGTGGCCATGATATTATGATT
Source organism: Acidaminococcus fermentans (assembly GCA_963660495.1). Taxonomy (GTDB): domain Bacteria; phylum Bacillota_I; class Bacilli_A; order RF39; family UBA660; genus CAG-877. Next base: position 4,806 of record CAVKYO010000027.1, on the reverse strand, counting down.
GGTTCTAGAAAAGAATTAAGAGAAAAAGCTATTGAAGAAGTAGGAGAAGATATAGAATTACATAGACCATATGTAGATGATGTTCATATTAAATGTCCTAAATGTGGGGGAGTAATGAGTCGTGTTAAGGATGTAATTGACTGTTGGTTTGATTCAGGAGCTATGCCTTTTGCACAATATCATTATCCATTTGAAAATAAAAAATTATGGGAAAGCCAATATCCAGCTGATTATATTTGTGAAGGAATAGATCAAACTAGAGGTTGGTTCTACTCATTACTAGTTGTTTCAGTATTTGTAAAAGGAATTAGTCCATATAAAAATGTATTAGTAAATGATTTATTATTAGATAAATTTGGACATAAAATGCATAAATCTAAAGGAAACGCTATTAGTCCATTTGAAGTAATGGAAGCAAATGGTGCAGATACAGTAAGATTCTATATGTTATATGCATCACCTGTATGGACACCATTGAAGTTTGATGAAGATGGATTAAAAGAAATTTATTCAAAATATATATCAACATTTAAAAATGCATATTCATTCTTTGAAATGTACGCTAATGCTGATAATGTTGATCCAAGAGAATATGATATTCCAGTAAAAGACCGAGAATTAATCGATCGCTGGTTAATATCAAAACTTAATAACTTAATTAAAAAAGTTAATGAAGCATACGAAGAGTATGATTTAAATAAAGCAGCTAGAGCTATCATACCATTCTTAAATGATGATCTATCTAATTGGTATATTAGAAGTAATCGTAGACGTTTCTGGGATAGTGAATTAACAGAATCTAAAAAGTCAGTTTACTTAACTACATATGAAGTATTAGTAGCATTATGTAAACTATGTGCTCCTATGACACCATTCATTACAGAAGAAATATATCAAAAATTAACTGGTAAAAAATCAGTACATTTAGAAGATTTCCCAGTAGAAAATACAGACTTAATAGATGAAGTAGTAGAAGAAAGAATGGACTTAGTAAGAGATATTTGTTCATTAGGAAGATTTGCAAGAGAAGAAGTAAATATAAAAGTTCGTCAGCCAATAAAGAGTCTATTCTTGCCAAAAAGTGATCAAATGATTATAGGTGACTTAGTATCAGTAATTAAAGAAGAATTAAATGTAAAAGAAATAGTATTTAAAGAAGATATGACAGAATACCTAGAATATATAGTTAAACCTAACTTTAAAGTATTAGGTAAGACATTAGGATCTAAAGTTAAAGAGTTACAAGAAATACTTTCTAAATTAACAAGTAAAGAAATAGCATTAATAAATGATGAAGGACTTACAGTTAAGTTAGCGGGAGAAGACTTTAAAATTACTAGTGATATGGTATTAATTTCTTTAAAACAAAAAGAAGGTTATACTGCTAGTAGTAATAATCGTACTTGTATTGTACTTGATACAGAACTTACTAAAGAATTAATTTTAGAAGGTTTAGCAAGAGAATTTGTACGTAATGTTCAAAGTCTTAGAAAAGAAGCAGATTTTGTTATAACTGATCATATTAAAGTTTATTATAATGGTACTGAAGATATTGATTTAATGCTTAATATGTATAAAGATTATGTTATGAGTGAAGTATTAGGTGATGAATTAATAAAAGATGTTAGTTTAACTGATATGGTTGAATTAAATAATGAAAAAGCTGCGATAAAAGTAGAAAGAGTTTAATTATAAAGTTAAGCTCTTTTTCACTTGTTTTGATGAGCTAATTATAGTAGAATTAGTATGAAGAGAAAGGGATTGATTTTATGGCAAATGAAGAGTTAATTGAATTACGTAATAAGTTTATTTTAGGTGTTTCTGTGGCTTTAATAATAACTGTACCAATTTTATTTTTCTTTATTACAAGATATTCAAGTGTTAAGTCTAAAGTATATAAGGCTTATAGAGCAGAAAAGACTTTTGTTGTTTATGTTACTGATTCTTCTTGTGATAAGTGTAGTATGGTTAAGAATAAGTTAAAGAATTTAGATGTTAGTTATATAGAATATGATTTATCTAAAGCAAGAGATAAAGATTTAGTTATTTCTAAGTTTGGCGTAAAGGAAAGTACTTTGGTAGCACCTTCTCTTATTTATGTAAAGAATGGTGTATCAATGCTTAATTTGTTGAATATTTCTAGTGAAGAAGAAATTGAAGGTTTTATTAAATATATGGATACAGTTTAAGAGGTGAAGTTATGAGTAAAGGTGTTGCGTTAGTTACTGGTAGTAATAGAGGTATTGGTAGAAGTGCTGTAGAGGAGTTTGCTAAAGCGGGAATTGATGTAGTTATAAATTATTGTCATCATGAAGAAGAAGCAAAAGAATTAGAAAAGTATATTAAGGATAATTATGATGTTGATGTACTGGTTGTTAAATGTGATGTTTCTAAAGAAGATGAAGTAGAGAACATGGTCAATACTGTTGTTGATAGATTTGGTAAAATTGACTTTTTAGTTAATAATGCTAGTGTTGCAAGAGATAGTTTACTTTTAGATAAGTCTGTTAAAGAGTTTAGAAGAGTACTTGATGTTAATTTACTTGGTACTTATTTATGTAGTAAGTATGTTGGTAAAGTTATGTTAGAAAATAGAAAAGGTAAGATTATTAATGTTTCTTCTACTAATGCAATAGATACTTATTATCCAGAGAGTTGTGACTATGATGCTTCTAAAGCGGGAGTTATTTCTTTAACACATAATCTAGCAAGAGAGTTTGCTCCAAGTATTTATGTTAATTGTGTATGTCCAGGTTGGGTTAAAACTGATATGAATAATGAGTTGTCTTTGGAACAAGTTAATGAAGAGAGAAAAAAAATATTGTTAGGAAGATTTGCTGAGCCAGAAGAAATTGCGAAAGTTATTGTATTTTTAGCTAGTTCAAAAGCTAATTATATTAATGATTCTATTATTAGAGTAGATGGTGGCAAGTATAATAATTAGGAGGGTTTTTCATGTATAATAATTTAGGTATTTCAGAAGAAGTAGTTGATTTAGTAAATAAATGTGAAATTGATTGTTTTGAAGAGTTTGCGAAAATAGATGAGGCTTGTTCTTTTAATAGTTTAAAGGTATTAGCTAGTTTTCATAGAAATAGAGTAAGTGAAACACATTTTACTGGTACTACTGGCTATGGTTATAATGATTTAGGTAGAGATGTTATAGAAGATATTTTTAAGGATGTTTTAGGTTGTGAAGATGCTTTAGTTAGAGGACAATTTATTTCAGGTAGTCATGCTTTAACTGTTTGTTTTTTTGGACTTTTAAGACCTGGAGATTTGTTACTTAGCATTTCTGGTAAGCCATATGATACTTTGGATGAAGTTATTGGTATTAGAGATAATCCTAGTTCATTAAAGAGTTTTGGTGTTAAGTATGAACAAATTGATTTAGTAGATGATGATTTTGATTATGAAAAAATAGAAGAATTTGTTAAGAATAATAAGGTTAAAGTAGTTGAAATCCAAAGAAGTAAGGGATATTCTACAAGAAAGAGTTTATCTTTAGAAAAATTAGGTAAGGTAATTAAGTTAATTAAAAATATTGATAAAGATGTAATTATCATGGTTGATAATTGTTACTGTGAATTTGTTAGTGAAGCTGAACCTGTTAGTGTTGGTGCTGATGTTATTGTTGGCTCTTTGATTAAAAATTTAGGTGGTGGAATTGCTCCTAATGGTGCTTATATTGCAGGAAGACGTGATTTAGTTAGTCTTTGTGCTGATAGATTAACAGTTCCAGGTTGTGGCAAGGAAGTTGGTCCAAGTTTAGATATTAATAAACAGATATTACAAGGTTTATTTATGGCTCCTAGTGTTGTTAGTTCAGCATTAAAAACAGCTGTACTTACAAGTCGTGTAATGGAAGAATTAGGTTATGATGTTGAACCTAAATATAATGATGAAAGAGTAGATATTGTTCAAAATATTATATTTAGAGATAAGAGGAAGTTAATTGAATTTACAAGAGGAATACAGGAAGCTTCCGCAATAGATTCTATGGCTATAGTTGAACCAAGTGATATGCCAGGATATGATAGTCAAGTTATAATGGCATCTGGTTCTTTTACACAAGGGTCTTCAATTGAACTTTCTTGTGATGGTCCATTACGTGAGCCATATATTGCTTATATGCAAGGTGGACTTACTTATCAATATGGTAAGTTAGGTTTAATGAAAGCTGTAACAAGAGTTTTGAAGAAGTAGGGATATGAAAAATAAATTTAATTTAACTAGAGAACAAAATGTTTTTATTGCGAAAAGAAATATTGTTGATTATATATGGAAGAGTGCTAATTTGGAAGGAATTGATGTAACGTATTCTGAGACACAAGCAATTTATGATGGCGGTGTTGTGAATGGACTTACAGTTGATAATATAATTGCGATAAATAATTTAAAATATGCTTGGCAATTTATATTAGAAAATGATGATATAGAATATGATTATAAGGTTTTGTGTCAATTACATAAACTAACAGTCGATAAATTGGTTTTAGAACAAGATTTAGGAAGAATCAGAACTACACCTGTAAATATTGGTGGAACATCTTGGAAACCAGCTTTTCCTATTGAAAGTCAAATAAAAGAAGAGTTAGAAGAATTATTAAATCAAAAGGAAAAGACTAAGACAGAACTTTCTATAGAAATAATGTTATGGATTATGAGAAGACAAATGTTTATTGATGGTAATAAAAGAGTAGCAATGTTGTTTGCTAATAAGATAATGATAGATAATGGTTGTGGTATAACCCGAGTTTGACAGTTACTAATTAAAGAAAAGTTTATTTTTTGTTGAAAATAGGC
>CAVKYO010000026.1:0-37206 GCA_963660495.1 Acidaminococcus fermentans | reverse complement strand
GTCTTATTAATTAATACTTTTTGAGAAGTATTAGGATACAGTCTAAACTTATAAGCTTTATACACATGACACACCTCCATCTCTTGTCTTACTATATTACATCACAAACACTTGTTTGTCAATGGTGCAATTATAAAAATTTGAAAAGTAAAAAGCAAATTCCTTATAAACAAAAAAAGAGGAGAAAGTAGTATTAATAAAGTCTAAATACTACTGACTCCTCAAAATAATTAATATTATAAATTTTAAATTGTATATGTGTTTTTATCATAGATGTACCTCCATTTCTAGGTAGATACCTCTTTCATTGGTTATTTATAATATCACTTTTTTATGATTTGTCAATTCCCTGATTAGGGAATACATAGTATTTAGATTGTTTTTAAATAATCTTCTAGTTCTGACAATTTTATCTTATTAGATAAATTTTCAATAAATATTTCATTAGAATAATTAAAAGCAAGAAATGTTATATTATTAATTATTATTCTATATGGTTCAATATAAGTTAAATTAGTTCTATCAATTTTTCTAATGCTACCATTAATAATAGTTGGTTTAGTATTAGTAAAATCACATATAAACTCAATTTTCTTTTTTAGTGATTCTTCTAATGAAAGTTCTTCTTTAATAATATTTACCATTGTTTCCATCCTTTCTTTTTAAGTTAGGATAGTTTTTAAACATTAAAAAACTAATCCATTTCTGAATTAGCCATTTATCATAACTCGAAAAGTTCGAGCAGATTTCACAATGGGGCGTCGTAAGGGAATCGAACCCTTGCATACTAGTGCCACAAACTAGCGTGTTAACCACTTCACCAACGGCGCCATGTCACATTTGACTTCTTTATTTTATTATATAATAAGCAAAAAATCAATACTTTTTTTTATAATTAGGTATTTAACTATACACAGATACCTATCTTTTCATAAATTAAAAAGAAGGGAGATATTATGTATAATTATAATTATGATACTACTTGGTATCAACATATGATGAGAAATTCATATAATAATATGACTAACAATTCTTTATTTACACCTGAAGTTGCCTATAATAATGGAAACTTATTTTCTAACCTTTATAGCGAGTACAAAAATTATAGACCAGCACAACTATCAGCTAATACTGAAAAAGAAAAATTACTATTAGATATTGGTAGATTATCTTTTGCGGCTCATGATTTAAATTTATACCTAGATTTAAATCCTAACGATGAATCTATGCTTGCTTTATTTAATGATTATAGAAAACAAGCAAATAGTGTGATTAGTGAATATGAATCAAAATTTGGACCATGCAACATCAGTAGCAACGCTCTAGAAACAGGTCCATTCAAATGGATTAATAGTCCACGGCCTTGGGAGGTGATGAAGTAATGTTTAGTTACACAAAAAGATTACAATACCCAGTTGATATCAAGAAAAAAGATTTAAAAATGGCTAAATACCTAGTTGAACAATATGGCGGATCAAACGGCGAACTTGCTGCATCACTTCGTTACTTAAACCAAAGATTTACCATGCCTGATGATAAAGGAAAAGCACTACTAACTGATATAGGTACTGAAGAACTTGCTCACGTTGAAATGATTTCAACTATGATTTATCAATTAATGAAAGATGCTACTTTAACAGAAATAAAAGAAGCCGGACTTGAAGCACATTACGCAGAACATAAAAAATCATTATATCCAACAGATGCCTCTGGTAATCCTTTTACAGTAACCTACTTTGCTTCAACCGGAGATCCATTAGCGGATTTATCAGAAGACATGGCTGCCGAACAAAAAGCACGTGCCGTATATGAAAACTTAATAGATTTAACTAGTGACCCAGATGTTATAGGACCGTTACTATGGCTAAGACAAAGAGAAATAGTTCATTACACTAGATTCAAAGAACTATTTGAATACTACGAAAAACAACTAAGTAATAACACAAATAATCTTAATACTAACAATAATAATATGAATAATCAAATTATGAATAGAATGTCTAATAATCAATTAAATAGTCAATACATGAACCAATATAGACAGATGATGTAAAATGTAGAAAACTCTACATTTTATTTTTGTTTTTATTTACTATTTTTTGGTATACTAAAATTGACAAGTAACATTTAATAAACTATACTTTTAGTAGTCAAGGATGTGATAAATTTGAAACTAGTAGAACTAGAAAAAGATAAATATGATTCTTTTGTAAAAAACAATAAATATAAAAGTCATTTCTTACAATCAGCCTCTTGGGCAGAACTTTGTAAAGAAAAAAGAGGTCTAACTCCATACTGTCTAGGCTTAGTTGAAAATAATAAAATCTTAGCCGCAACACTTCTTCTTAAAAAAAGTCTCCCTCTAGGATTATGTTACTTATATTCTCCAAGAGGATATGTACTTGATTTTAATGACTTTAAACTACTAGATAAATTTACAGAAGAATTAGTAAAGTTTGCGAAAAAAGAAAATGCTATTTACTTAAAATTAGATCCAGATATAATTTGGAAAAGAGAAAACTATCTTGGTGAAGTAACTTTAGAAGAAGCTAAGAATCAAAAAATATTCAAAGAATTAAAGCGTCTAGGTTACAAACACTTAGGTTTCACTAAAAACTTTGAAACTATGCAACCAAGATATACATTTAGAGTTGACTTAAATCAAGATTTAGAAACATTAGAAAGTCATTTTTCTAAAACTACAAAGCAACGTATCCAAAAGTCTTTAAAATTACAAACTGAAGTAGAAATAGGAACAGAAAAAGATTTACCTACTTTTTATCATTTAATGATGTTAACAGAATCAAGAAAAGACTTTGTTTCATATAAACTAGATTATTATAAAACACTATATAAACTATTTAATGAAAATGATAAAGCTACCCTTTTCTTAGGAAAAGTAAATTTAGATAAAACCTTAAAAGTATTAAATGATGAATTAAAAGAAGTCACTAAAAAAATAAATGAACTTCCAAAAGAAAATCTTTCAAAAAGCAATAAAAATAAACTTAAAGAACTAGAAAGACAAAAAGATAAAACTACTGAAGAAATTGAAAAATATGAAAAATACAAACAAGAATATGGTAATATTATTACTTTATCCGCACATATGATTTTAGAATATGGCGACAAAGCCTGGGTATTATATGCAGGAAACCATAACATATTAACTGAAACATATGTAAACTATAATACCTACTATGAACACTTAAAATTTTGTAAAGAAAGAAACTTAAAAATATATGATCAATTTGGTACCATTGGTGATTTATCAAAAGATAATCCTCGTCTAGGGCTTCATGAATTTAAAAGAAAATTCGGTGGCGACTATATAGAATTCATGGGCGAATTTGACTATGTCATAAAGCCAGTATATTATTTTTTATTTACAAAGCTAGTACCAATATATAGAAATATAGTAAAGAAAAAAAATAAAAAAGAATTAAAAAACACCGTAAATAAAGAAGGATAAGAAAAACTCTTATCTTTTTATTTTACAAGTAATTTTATTCATAAATTCTTTACCAAAAACTTCATCAAATAAATTTAATTTACTAGAAACTAAGAAATAAGTACCAGCACCAAGTAATGTATATACAATAATAACTGGTATATTAAGAAGTCTACTAGAAACATTCATTGGAATAATAAATTTAAACAATAAAATTATAACTATCATCGCTATATTAGCTAATGCTATTTTCCATAATATCTTTAAAGTATCAGAATACTTAACTTCACACTTCTTCTTCAAGAAGAATAAACATAATATAATACCAACACTATAACCTATAATTGTCGCTGTAATAGATCCATATACAGGAACAAATCCTAACTTAGAAAATAAATTAATTAAAAAAACATTTAATCCTAGTTTTAAACTAACACCAACTACTAAAGATATTAATACTTCTTTGTAATACTTTAATACTTGAACAATAGATACTAAAGCTGTATAACTAGAAATAATTAAAGCAACAAATACAAAATATTTTAAAATATCTGCTCCATATAAAGATTTAGTTCCATAAAATACATTCCATACTGGAACTGATAACAATGATAATCCAATTGTCATAGGAACTGAAATAAATAAAAGTACTTTTAATGTCTGATTTATCTTTAAATTTACATCTTTTTTATCTCCTTTTACAGAAGCTGATGTTAAATTTGGAATTAAACTAATAATCATACCTGTTGATATAGAAACAATTATCATATTAATTTTATTTCCCCAAGTAGAAATAACACTCATAACATTTTCAGCCTGTACTGTTGTATATCCAATATCATTAACCATTGTTTTTACTAATGTAACCATATCAATAAAGTCATAACAAGATTTAAATACATCTATCATAATAAAAGGTAATGCATACCAAGCTATTTTCTTTAATATTTCCTTTCCTGTAATATTAGGAACATCTTTACTTTCAGTATTTTTTACAGTAGAAAATGCTTCTTTATTTTTCTTCATCTTATCAAGTAAATATAAGTATGCAACAAAAGCTCCCGCTGTTGCTCCAAAGACAGCAACTCCTATACCTGTTCGTAATGATAAATTAAATACTTTAATTGTAAGAAAACTACCCAATACGATAATAGATACTCTTACTATTTGTTCAACAATTTGACTTAGTGATGGCTGAGTTATAAATTTATGTCCTTCAAAATATCCTCTATATATACTTAATGTTGGAACTATCAATATTGCTGTTGCGATAACTCTAACAACAAAGGTAACATCTTCTAAAGTATTACCACCTTGTAAATCTCCTAAAATAGCCTTAGATATAACTGGTGCAAAAACAAATAAAATTATAAATATTAGAAAGCCCATAATAATTGCTAAACGTCTTCCTATCATAAAGGCTTTTTCTTTAGCGTCTTCATAACCTAAAGTCTGATATTCACTAATTATTTTACTAATAGCGTTAGGAATACCTGCACAAGATAATGACTGAAATAAATTATAAATAGTATATGCATATCCATATAAAGCACCACCAGTACCACCAATGATTGCATAAAATGGAATAACATAAATCATACCAAATATCTTACTTATAACAATACCAAATGTCGCTATAAAAGCACCATTTAAAAACGAATTTTGCTTAAGTTTCTTCTTTTTTGACATAAAAAACCTCTTCTCTTACTTATTAATAATAGCACATTATCAAACACATTAAAAGAAAATATAAAAAATAGGTATCCATTATGTCAATTACTAATCATATTAAATATAATATATTGAAAGGAGTATATTTATGATGTACGGATATCCAATGTATAATTACAATGAAAATGCAAATTCTTCACTATCTTGGTTCTGGATTATAATTATTGTATTAATCATTTTCTTTATATTATTTTGGAATAACGGTTCTAATAATTCAAAATGCTGCTAACAAAAAGAGTGTCAAAAACACTCTTATTATTTATTTCTAAGTAAATAAGCTCTATATGTATTTCTACCTAGTTCAGCAACAGTCATTTGACCAACACCACCAGGTACTGGAGTAATATATGAAACTTTATCCTTAACAGATTCAAAGTCTACATCACCCTTCAAAGTACCATCTTCCATTCTATTGATTCCAACATCAATAACAATGGAACCTTTTCTTATATCATCGGCACCAATAAAATTAGCTTGACCTATCGCTACAACTAAAATATCTGCTTTTTTAGTAATCTTACTAATATCTTTAGTTTTAGAATGGCACAATGTAACAGTTGCGTCACTATTAGTCATAAGACTACATATAGGTTTTCCTACCAAGTCACTTCTTCCTACAACAACAACTCTCTTACCCTTAACTTCAATATCATAATATTTAAGTAAATCCATAATACCTAAAGGTGTACAAGGAACTAATGATTCCTCATTATGAACTAATCTACCCATATTAATATCAGTTAATCCATCAACATCTTTTAAAGGATCAATAGCATTTTGAATTACCTTTGGATTCAAATGTTTAGGAACAGGCATTTGTACTAATATTCCATCTACTGTATCATCATTATTCAACTGATAAATTTTATCTAGTAATTTTTCTTGACTAACATCACTATCAAACTTTATATGTAAAAAATTAAATCCTAAAGATACAGCCATCTTTTCTTTTTGTCTAACATAAACAACACTAGCTGGATCTTCTCCTACTTGAATAACAACTAATCCTAATGGTCTTTCTAACATACTTACCTTTTCTTTCAACTCACTAAGTACTTGTTTTTTTACTACTTTACCATCTAACAACTTCATCTATATCATCTCCAAACATCTATTCAACAGTAACACTTTTAGCTAAATTTTTAGGCTTATCAATATCACAACCTCTAATTTTCGCAACTTCATATGCAATTAACTGTAAACAAGCAACAACTAACATAGGTTGTAAAAACTCATCTATTTTAGGTACACAAATTAAATAATCACAATCAGCCTCTTCTTTATTACTAATAATTATTGTAACAGCACCTCTTGCTTTAACTTCACAAACATTAGAAACAGTTTTATCTCTAATATTTTCATCTGTAATAATCGCAAAAACTGGTGTACCTTTATCTATTAAAGAAATAGTTCCATGTTTTAATTCTCCAGCTTGATAAGCTTCACTATGTATATAAGAAACTTCTTTTAATTTTAAACTACCTTCTAATGATATAGCGTAATCTATCATTCTACCTATAAAGAAAATGTCTTCACGCTCATATATCTTCTCTGCTATTTTTAAATATGTCTCTCTTCTATCAATTACTTCTTTTAAAAGTCTAGGTAATAATTTTAAATCATTTACTATATCTTTTCTCGAAGCTACTCTAGCACTTAATAAAGCCATAATCGCAACTTGTAAAATATATGCTTTAGTAGTCGCAACAGCTATTTCCGGACCAGCTTCTATAAATATTTGTCTATCTGACTCACGTGCAATAGTTGAACCCTTAACATTAACTATTGCTAAAGTTTCTACTCCATGTTCTTTTGCTTTTCTCATCGCCGCAATAGTATCAGCAGTTTCTCCAGACTGAGAAATAACTATAACAATTGTCTTTCTATCATAAAGTACTTTTTTATAACGATATTCACTTGCCACGTCACAAGTAACTCTAATATTTGAATGTTCTTCTAATAACGATTTACCTATCATTCCTGCATACATTGCTGAGCCACAGGCTACTATATGAATTTCTTCATAATTACTTAAATCAGGAATTTTATCAAAATCTAAAATATATGGTTTAATAGTCTTTTCAAGTACAATTGGCTCTTCCATTATTTCTTTTAACATATAATGTTCATAACCAGACTTTTCTCTTTCTTCTGCTGTTAAATCTGTAACTAAAATTTCTTTTCTTATTTCTTTACCATCTTTAGTAACTTTAACTTCATTATAATCTAAAACAGCTATTTCTCCTTCCTCAAGTAAAGAATATTTATTTGTATATTTAATAATTGCACTTATATCAGAAGCTATAAAAAACTCTTTATCACCATAGCCAATGATCAACGGCAAATCTTTCCTCACAGCAAACATTTTATCTTGATCTTCAAAAATAATTCCTAAAGCATAAGAACCTTTAACGTCTTTAATAGCTTTCTCTATTGCTAAAACTGAATCTTTATCATAATAATAATTAATTAAAGCAGCCATAACTTCTGAATCAGTATCACTATTAAATTTAACTCCTTCTTTAATTAATCTTTCCTTAAGTTCACTAAAATTTTCTATAATACCATTATGAACTAATGTAACTCTCCCAGATTTATGAGGATGTGCATTATTAACACTAGGTTCTCCATGAGTAGCCCATCTAGTATGAGCAATACCTATATTAGCTTTAATAATATCCATATTATTAATTTTATCTTCTAAAAAAGATATTCTCCCTAAGCTACGAATAACTTGTACTTGACTATCATTTCTTAGAGCTATACCAGCTGAATCATAACCTCTATACTCTAAGTTTTTTAATCCTTCTAATAAAATATCTTTTGGCTCTTTAGAGCCTATATAACCTACAATTCCACACATATTGTAAAAAACTCCTTAACAAAATAGTTATGATATATTCTTTGTTATAATTTTAATTTTATTTTTTAAAATATATCTAACGAACAACTTATATCCGTAGTAGAACCCGCCGAAATTTCGATAAACTACTAACCTCGTCATCCTAAAAGGACCTGGCGCTAAAATGATAAATACTACCTTTCTAATATCACTCTAATAATATTATACTAGAAAAAAAGAAGAATGTAACCTTTTCTTTACATATTTTCTCCCAATTTCTCATAAACATCATGACTAGCATTATAATCTGCTAACTGATCAGAAAACATTGTATTAAATGTTGGCTCAGACTTTATCTTAACATCTTCATATATATTTTTACTATTTATAATAGCGTTCTTTATATCCATAATATTAACATCTTTTCTATTATCAAATAAAGCATTAGAAAAAGCTTGTTGAACTATTGTTAAAGAAACATCTGGATATCTAGATCCTATTTCATAAATACGTTTATATTCACTTGTAATATCTGTAATAAACTCCATTATTTTTCTTTGTACATATGAAGAATACATAAGTTTAGCACCGGTTCTTTTTTCTATCTTAGGTAAAGTTCCAATTAATATTTCTACATTTTCATCTCTAGTAGGTTCTGCTACATCTACTTTTTGAAAACGTCTAACAAAAGCTTTATCTCTTAAAATATATCTTTCATACTCTTCTGTAGTAGTTGCTCCTATAACTTTAATGTCTCCTCTATCTAATGCTGGCTTAAACATATTAGCAAAGTCCATTGATTCACCTTTACCAATTAATGTATGTATTTCATCTATAAAAAGTATTAAATTAGTCTTAGTTTTTATCTCATCAATCAAAGTCTGTACCTTTGCTTCACCTGTAACAGGATCAACTCCAAGTAAAGCTGAAGTATTTACTTTAATTACTTGATAATTAGCTAACCCGTCTGGTACTAAGTTATTTTGTATACAATATGCTAGTCCTTCAACAATAGCTGTTTTACCAACACCAGGTTTACCTACTAAAATAGCTGATTTATCAGGAGTAAGTAAAATAAGAATCAATTCTTTTATTTGTTGATCACGCCCAATAGCTGGATTTGTAATATATTTTTTATTTAAAAAATTCTCTCCATACGTATCTAATATACTTATTCTTTTTTTCTTTATATCAAACTCTTCATTCATAAATTCTCTCTCCCAACAAATCAATTATACCACAAAATCTTTTACTTTACATCCATAGGATTAACATGTATAACAGTTAAATATATTTCTGGAAACTTATTATCAATTTCCTTCTCCAAACTATTCGCAATTTCATGACTATCAAAAGTAGATAAATTTCCATCAACAAAAATCGTAAAAGAAATTTGATACATATAACCAACAGGTGTTGAATTAAAATGATTAATCTTTTTTATTTCTTTATGCTTAGAAATTACCTCATACACTTTCTCTCTAGTTTCATCATCTATAGATTTATCCATTAAAACATCATAACTTTCTATAAATATTTTATAAGCTACAATAAATATCCAAATAGAAATAAATATACCTGCTACACTATCAAAAAAATATATTCCAAAATAACCAAGTACACAAGCAATTAAATTTAAACTAGTAAGAATACAATCATTTCTATGATCATTTCTATTAGCTTTCAATAATAAACTTTTATTCTTTTTATATAATTTATTAGTATATAGAAAAAGACCAAGTTTAATTATAATAGTCATAATACAAACAATTATTAACCAAGGTGTAAAAGTAGCCTTTTCTAAAGTAAATAAATTAACTATTGAATCTTTAAGTACTTTAAATACCATTATTATCATAACAATACTAATTAACATAGAATAAATATATTCTGCTTTACCATGTCCTAAATTATGATCATCATCTCTTGGTTTAGAAGCTATTCTTTGTCCAAAGAAAGTCATTATCGATGACAAAATATCTGATGCACTATTAAAAGCATCCGCAATCATTGCTTGACTACCAGAAATAAATCCTACTATTCCTTTTATTAATAGTAAGAATAAATTACCAAGTATCCCAAACAAACTAGCTTTTTTAATTTCTCTAAATTTCATATATATCAACCTAACTTTATATTTTTTCTATTCTACTCTAATACTTTTCTCATCAATTATATTAAAGTCACCAGGATAAACAATAGTCTTTTCATTATATAAATCACTTTGTTTTATATCAAGAACTCTCTCTATTGTAGGAGAAGTATTAACTGTTACTACTTTAGAATTAACTTTCTTAATAAACATTGAAGCATTATTCATATCCTTAGTAAATATAGCTGACCCGTATGATGATTTATCCATATTTATCTCTCCTATTGCCTCTTCACAATCAGAAACATATATAGCTATATCAGATTCTATTCCTATATGTTCTTTTACATATAAAGTAAAATTAATTCCTAAAGATACAATATCATTTATAAATGAAATATTACTACTATCTTCTACATAAATATTATAATTAACATAACTAAGAACTAATACTGGATAATGACTATTAATTAAAACTTCTCTTTGACATTCTTCATCTAAACAACTAATAACTAAAGAAAAACTATTAGTACAATTAAGTATTTCTAAAGAAGAAGACACATATTGTTGTATTTGTAATTTATTAAATTTAGACTTTTCTAAAATACTTTGTATAAAAGTAATAAATAAAGTATTAAGAGCTAAGTTATAAGAAGGATAATTAAAAATAACTGAATTATTAGCCAAAATATTTCTAATAATTAATTCAAGTAAAACATAAAAGTCCCCATCAAAAATAACTAATATATTTCCTTTATTATATATTTGTCTACCGTAAATTATTTTTCTATTTTTATCATGTTTAGACAAAGTAACAGTACCATATACCAAGTCTTCTAAAAGAACTCTTTCAAATATATTATCTATTACTTTAAAATCTATTTTTTTACCAGTTTCATTTTTAATATCAATATCATTAGTCGTAAGTACTAAGTCTTTATTTTCATCTATTGTCTTTTTAAATGCTAAAACAATATCTTTATAATTAACACCATTCTTATAATTAATACTATTCAAACTATTTTTAACTATTGTTACATAATTATCTTGTAGCATGCTTTATTTCTCCTTCCATACTTTTAGCCATTGATTTACTAATCATTTGCCCTTGTTTTTCATTCATAGAAGTATCAAATGTAATATTTCCATACTCCGAAGTAAGTTGTTTAAAAGCATTACCTATTTGCATAGATACTTTATCTTCAACATTAATAGAATCACTATAAAGTTCAATATTCGTATTAAAGAATAAATCATGTACTTCTACTCCTTCATCACTAATATCATAAATAATAGCGAAATTAGGATTCATAATTACTTTAACTGTATTTCTTGTTCCATAATAACTTTTAAATGTATCACATAAATTATCTTCATTTAAAATATCCTCAGTTGCACTTAATTCTCCTTTAGTCTCTCTTTCTAAATCACAAAGTGTTAAAATTAACGATTTATTATTTTTAAAATCATTATCAGTATATTCTTGATAAGTATCTGAATAATTAAGAAGATCACTTGCTGAAGATACATCTTCTTCCCTAAAAGTATCACCTAAAATAAATTGTTCTTGAGCATCAGTATAAGGTTTATAAGAAAATACTTCTGGTATCTTATCAAATATAGGTGCTTTTCTTGGATTTGAATCTTTTATCGTATTACGTAAAACAGCAGCCTCACTTTCATTAAAACCTTTACCAACAGTAACTTTAGATACTCTTAATTTATATTGTTCATTATCAATCTTTCTATCTTCATACAACTTATCAAAAGTTTCATTATCAACTCTAATAAGTTCTGTTGCTGCTTCTTTATAAACATCTAAAATCTTATCTGTAAAATTAGAAACACTACCAGCTTTTCTAGTAGCTAGACTAGCAAAATGTGATGTCTTAGGAAATTCAATATCATCAAAACAAATTAAATCTTTATCTCTCCATACCCAGCTTTGTGCTACTAAATTATTCTCATCATCTCTAACAACCATAACTCTACCATTATCATTAGTAACACTATGAACCATACACCAAGCACCAGCTTCACCTATATCTTGGCAACAACCAGTATGATATCCAACTGTTAAAGCTAAAGGATCATCAAGTTTTAAAATTTCATATGTAAAACCATTTTTACTTCCAACAACTCTCGGTATACTACTATAACTTCTCAACTTAGCATAATTATATATATTTTGATACTGTTTAAAAAAATCATCAGAATAACCTGTAATTGTTACCGTTTGAGCAAGACCAATATTACCAGTATCAACATCTACATAATTTCCTATTCCTAAAGATGAAAAAATATTATTTAAATCATAATGTCCTGATAAATACGTATTTCTATAAACATCAAACCTTTTTTGTAAAATAGATAATCTCTTATAATAATCAGGATTATTAACAATATCACATAAATTATCAAGTATAAAATCTCTAAAATCCGGATCATACTTCATTTCCAATCTACCAAAGGCTAAATGTAAAGAAGAAGGTGAAACTACTTTATCAAAGTTAACAGATTCCATAAATACTCTAATAGCTTCCGTTGTTTTAGGATACTTACCAGTATTAATTTTTAATCTAGATAAATCTCCATCTGAATAAATCTGTTTAAATATAGATGTATCCTTATCTACAACTAAACCTTCCTTTTCCATAACATCTAAAATTTTATAATACTCATAAAAACCTATTGGCAAAGTAATATCATCAGAAATAACTCTACTAGATTCCTTAAGTATATCATTAACAACTTTATTTAAATTAAACTTATCATTCAAATCTATTGTACTAGGAATAGATGATATAACACTATTTATCTTATTCATAGCCTTTCTATCACCATGAAAAACTCCAAAAACATAAGAAACTCTTAATAGTGCCTCTAAAAAACTATCATAAGAAGAATATCTTGTATTTTTAGTTAAAGTTGCCCAATCTTTCCTATATTCAAAAAATCTATCAGCTTCCCTAAAGTCAAAGTTCAACATAACAACAGAACTAGGAATAAAAGTCCCAGCAGTTTTCAAATACCAATCATACATTAAATCAATCTTTTCACGAAGAAACATATCATCTATAGTTTTAGTTTTCTGTAATATAAATTTATTAGCTTTACTACCAAACAAATTATAAAATTTATCAATAGACTCTTCATAGTAATGCATACTATTAAGAAGAGCAAACCTTAAATCAGCCTTTTCTAAATAAGGTATCAAAGAAGAATTATCTAAAATAAATCTAAAATCTAACTTACCTGAATAAAAAGCTTCTTTTAATTCTAAAGGAGCATCTGCACTTAAAAATATAGAGTCATACCCAAAACCAAGTAATAAATCTTTATCATCTTCTCTATAAGTAATCTTTCCTTCTAATATTAATTTTCTAATATTAATATCTATTACTTCTTTTA
Source organism: Acidaminococcus fermentans (assembly GCA_963660495.1). Classification (GTDB taxonomy): domain Bacteria; phylum Bacillota_I; class Bacilli_A; order RF39; family UBA660; genus CAG-877. The sequence goes on along the minus strand of CAVKYO010000026.1, from coordinate 23,679 downwards.
CTTTAGAAATATCCGAACTCTTAATAATTTCCTCTAAATAACTATTAGAATCCAATTCAAGAAGACGATCACCATAAAGTAAAATAAATTCAAAAGTCTTCTCACTTGTTCCAAAATATTTAATCAAAGTATCATAAATACTATCTTTTTTATTAAAACCAAAAAGACTAATATCTATATCTTTATCAAGTAAATATTCTACATATTCTGGATGAGTCTTTATAATATCTAAAGATAATTCTCTTTTATAAAATAAATATTGTAATTCTAAAGGAGCATTATCAGAAAGAAATATATCATTATGTCTATTAACAAAATCTAATGGAAGTTCTGCTTTATTCCAATAAACTATTCTTTTTCTTTTTATAAAATCATATACACTAGAGTCCATATAAGTATCAAAGTCTATAAATTCATCAGAGTTATCAGTAAAAATAAATGAATATCTAGTATCAGTTAAAAAGTCTGAATACATAGCTAAATTTTTTAATACTTCGGTATTTCCATATTTAGTAGAAAACTTTTCTAATAAAGATTTTTTAAATGTATATGGAAATAAATAATATTCTAAAAAGCAACAAGGTAAATATGCATTTTCTAAATAAGGTATCCAAGAAGTATTATTACGTAAATCATTTAAAGATAAAGATTTTGTATAAAATAAATTCTTTAATTCTGTTGGAGCATCATCATCAATAAATAAGTCTTTTAATTCTTCTCTAATAGGTCCTTTTAAATATTCATAAGACATGATATATTCATTTCTTTTAATAAGTCTTTCTCTTAAATATTTAATAAATTCTTGATAACTAATTTCATAATTAAAAACAAAGTCAGATTTTTCATCATATAAATAATCTAAAAAGTTACCAGATAAACTAGCTACTTCATCTGAAAAAGCATTATTCTCTAAAGCAAATCTTTTAATATTATCAAGACCATAGTATCCAATAATATCATTAAATACTTTATTAATAATAATAGTATTAGAATCAATTTTTTCTAAAAGAGCTACATTATCCACATCTAAAAATTTAAATCCAAATTTAGAAAAAAGTTCTTCATACTCTTCTTTTGTAGAACAAATACCAAGTTTAGGCAATGTATACATAATAGCACATCTAAATATTGAATCAACATCACTAATATTTTTTACATCTATATTTGATCCTATAGAAAAAGCTAATTCTCTAAGAAGAAAAGATCCCAACTCTTTATCATCAATTATATCTAAAAACTCTTCATATTCTTTTAAAAGTCTTAACAAGTTTTTATATCCTAAATTTAGCGACAAATTTCTTAAACCATGATCATAACTAAGTAATGTTAAATTAAATTCATCAAAATCTTTAGAATATTCAATAACTTCTTTGTATCCTAAAGATCCATCAAATATTTTTTTATATTTATTACGAAAAGCTTCAGAAAAATTATCTTTATTATAATAACCTAGCTCATAAGTATTATCAGTAACATATTTTCTTTGTAATGAAAAAACACTTTCTCTATCAAAAGAAGTTAAGGCATCTTTTCCATAATTATTAATTATATTAAGATAATCATTTACTAAGTCACTATTAGCATTAAGTAAAAATATTGCCTCACGTACATCAGTTTTTTCTACTAATTTTAAAAACTTATCTCCTAATTCTTCTACATAAGGAAAATATTTTTCTAATACGTTTTTATCCATTGCTAGTAAATCGTTAATATCTAGTTTTCCTTCAATAATTTTCTTTCTAACAGATACATCCAAGTCTTCTTCTAAAAATAAGTAAGGATATTTTAAAACTACTTCATCTGAAAAACTATCTTTATCATAAAAAGAACTAAGACTAAATAAATTACTTATCTGACAGTCTTTAGCGTCAATTCTATCTAAACTATCATCAGTAATTTTTTGAAACTTTAACATTTTAAAGTCTAAATTAGCTCTAGTACCTGTAAAAGAAATATTATCATCTACAAGAAATGTAATACCAGAATAAAAAAAAGAAGGAATATTACTTAAGTCATAAGATAACAATTCATTCTGTAAATTCAAACATTCTAACTTACTTGCTCTATTATAAGAATTAATGATTGAATCTTTTAAAGTTAAGAATTCTTTTTCAGTAATTATCTTTCTCATAATATCCTTCCTCTACTTATTTACTAAACTTTATAATTTTTTTATTATTTCTTCTTTTTTTCTTTATCTTTGTCCTTTTCTTTTCCTTTTTTCTTTTTACCTTTCTTAGTTGGATCAACGACTTCTTCTTCATTTTCTTTTGGCTTCTTTTTAACAACATCCGCAACACTTTCTGCAGAAATTTCTGTTACATTTATTGGCTCTTCTTCTTTTACTTCTTCTACGACTTCTTCTGCTTTACTATTAACAAGTTCACTAACTTCTGGAGCTAATATATTTCTAACATCAGAAGTTTCTTCCTCCTCTTTTTCTTCTTCTTCACTCTTTTCTTCAACAACTTCTTCTACATCTTCAACTTTTTCAGCATCAAGTTCTTCTTGTGTTTTTTCTTCTTCTTCTTTTTTCTCTAAAATTTCTTTATCAATTTCTTCTTGATCTTTCATTAATTCATCTAAAGGTATAGGTTCTTCTTCTTTTACATCAGGAATCATTGCTAATTTATTTTGAAGTTCTACTTCCAAAAGTTTTATCTTTTCTCTTTCTGCTTCAAGTTGTTTTAATATCTTCTTCTTATACTTATTTCTACCTACTATTAACAATATAATTATAATAGTTGATATAACAAATAAAGCTGATGAAATAATTAACATTAAATAAGTAAATGAATCAGTAGAAATCTCTTCTGCTGAAGCATTAGTATTATTTACATATAAAATATAGTCCTTATAATTACCAGCTTCTGCTGTAACTCTAATAATAATAACTCCATCTTTACCAATATTGTTATTACCAAATATTTTAACTTTAGCATTACTATCCAAAGCAGTAGCACTAATACCTAATTCACTAGTAGTAATATTACCTATTTTATATTCAAAAACATCATTTGAAAAATCTATTGTATAACCAGAAATACTTAGACTAGAAAGTAAAGCATTCTCTGATATAACATTTTCTAATCTATTAACATTAATCTTATATGTAGTAGTACTACCATCTTCAGCAGTAACTACAATTAAAAAAGTATTAAGGCCTGTTTCTAAAGATAAATTATCCGGTAATTTAACAGTAGCCTTAGTATCATTAGGAACTGCTTGAATCTCAATAGTAGAAACACTACTAGAAACATCTATATTATATTCTAAAGTACTAGGAACAAATTCAATTGAAGAAGAACTAACTGTAAGAGATTTTAAAGCTGAATCACTGCTTTTAACAACAGGTGCAGGCTCAGGTGCAGGTGTAGGAGTTGGTGTATCAGAAATAACTGATATTGAAACACTCTTATTCGAAACAGAAACAGTCTCTCCTGACTCACCCGTAAAAGTAATACCAGACATAACAAAATTACCAGTACCAACACTATTAGCTTTTAAATATACAGTACCAACTTCAAAATTACCAGGTTTTTTATCATTAGAAGACAATGAAAGATTAGGCCATTCTGTCTTTACATCCCATATTTTTTCAGCTCTAAATGTATCAATAGAAATACTACCATTTGCTGAAATATTCGCAAAAAGAGACGCAACTTGTCCATCAGAATAACCATAGACACCACATTTAACCTGTTGACCAGGTTTAACAGAAGTTGTATTACAACTAATTGTAATATCACCAGATAAAGCTAATAAATTAACTGGTAATAATAATGTTAAAACACTAACAAAATAAAATATAACCTTCTTCATAAATAGCCTCCTACCATCCTATCATAACAATTATATCAAAAAGACAATAAAAAGAATAGTTAAAACTATTCCAAATTTATAAATTTTCCAAATTAATTATATTCTTAACTGTAAAACGTCTATTCAAATCATATACTATAGCGTTTAAAAGTATTAGTATCAATAATATAGAAGTAAATGCAAAAGACAACCCGTAAAATTTATATAATAAGTAACTTAATAAAGCTAATACAACAAATATAAATATAGAAATACCCATAACTATAAAGTTATTAGAGTTTTCCCTTAAAGCATTTAACTCATCATCCCAAACCAATTTCGGATTAATAGAATCAATTATAACACCTAAACTACAAATAAATAAAATAGCTAAAAAATTAATAATTAAGAAAAGAAATATAATAGATACTTTTAATCCTATAACTAAATAAAATATTAAACTAAATACATTAACACCAACAAAAGCTATTATAAAACTAACAAACAATTTTACATATATTTGACTACTATAATCCATAGGAACATATTTCATAAAGTAAAAACTTTTCCCTTCTCTTGAAAAAGATGATGATGAAATACTACTAATAGCAGGTAATAAAATAGAAACACCAAGTACAAAAATAAATATAATCATTAAAGTATTATTGTCAGTTGAAATAATAAGATTCTTTAATTTACTAAATGTAAGATCTGGAAATTTCAACTTACAAATAACATATACAAATATTGGCCAAATAAAATTAATTAAAATACAGTTCAAAAAATATGAAGGAGTTCTAAATAAAGTACGAATTTCTTTTTCAAAATAAGCCTTTGTAGAACTTTGAGCCTTAATATTTCTTAAAAGATCACTACTACTCTTCTTAGATATTGTATCTTTAGCACTTAATCCAATAACGCCTTTAAAATAACACACTTCAGAAAGACCTAAAAGTACTAATATAAATATAATATTAACTAAAATATAAAGTAAAAATGAACTAATACTTCCTGTTACAAGCGTATCAATAAATAAATTAATACTAGGAAATATATTTCTCATAACATGTAAAAACTTCTGATCTCCATTGACAAATCCTTCTATATAAAGCTCTAAATCAAAACCTTGTAAAGCTCCTAAAAAATAAACAAATAACATTAAAATTACTAATACAAAACCTAATCCTACTTTTCTAATCGTTTCTTTATTTTTAATAAGTCTTGTAAAACTCATAATTAACAAACTAATAATAGAACAATATATCATTGGTATTATAGGTAAACTAATCATACCAACAATTCCTAATAAAAAGTTTTTTAAAGGAAGTTTTAGAGCTAAAAAGAATCCAACTACACTAAAAAATATTACTAAAAGTTGAATAATACTTTCTGCTAAAAAAACAACTGTAGCTTTAGCACCTACAATTTGATAAGCTCTAACTGGTAATGGTAATAAGTTTTCTATATCAGAAGTAAAATAAAATTCATTAAGTATTACACTAAAAGAAAATATAAAAGTAAATACACAAAGTAAAATACACATAAATTCTAATCCTATAGTCTCATAATTATATTCAACTAAAGAATTAGTAACAGAATAAACAAATATTGAAGATACAGCTACAAAAGGTAATATAATAAACAAACTAACAAGTATAAGTAACGTTGTTATTACCATTTTTTGTTGTTTAGTATTTGCCTTATTCATGGAAAGTGATCTTTTAAAGACTTTTACTAAAGATAAATAATTACTCATCTTTTATAACCTCCATAAATAAGTTTTCCAAATCTTTTTTATTATATTTATCTTTTAATTCTTTTAAAGTACCTACAAAAACTATTTTTCCTTTATTGATAATTGCTATTCTATCACATAACTTTTCCGCAACTTCCAAAACATGTGTCGAAAAAAATACTGCGTTACCCTTATCAGCATGTTCTCTCATCATCTTCTTAAGTTCAAATGCTGATGTTGGATCAAGTCCAATCAATGGCTCATCTAATATCCATACCTCCGGGTCATGTACTAAAGCTGCAACTACCATCATTTTTTGCCTTGTACCATGAGAATATCCTTGCATAGGCTTATCCAAAACATCGCTAAGTCCAAACCTCTCTCCAAATAACTTAATACGTTTTTTTCTAATAGTAACAGGCACTTTATATATATCAGCAATAAAATTAATAAACTCTATCCCAGTAAGTTTCAAAAACATATCTGGATTATCTGCAATATAACCAATGATTTGTTTAGCTTTTAAACTATCTTTAACTATATCATAACTATTAATTGTAATAGTTCCAGTATCAGGAACTAAAATACCAGTCATCATCTTAATAGCCGTAGTCTTACCAGCACCATTTAAGCCAATGAAACCAACTATCTCACCATCATTAATTTTTAAGTTTAAATTATCGATAGCTAAAACATTACCATTATAAGTTTTACTAACATTTTTAATCTCTATCATATTAAGCCTCCTACAATAACAAATATATCATAAATTATAAAAATACAAAAGTAATAATATTATAATAAATTAAAGAATCGAAATATGTATTTTAATGGAAAAAAATATCACTACCGCAACCATATTATAGTGATATTAATATATTATTTATTTTCTAAGTATTCCATAATTGAATAAGCTGCATCTCTTCCTTTACGACAGGCCCAAGCTACAGTAGACTTTGTTCCTGTTAAGTCCCCTGCCGCAAATATTTTTTCATCTGAAGTTTGATCATTATCATTAGTAGATAAATATCCATTCTCTTTTCTTTCTAAACCAAGACTATTTAAAACATCATCATCTGCTTTAGACCCTATTGCCATAATCACATAATCAGCATCAAGTATAAAGTTACTACCATCTACATCAACATACTTTCCTGTGTCATTTAACTGAGTGTTTATACATTCAACTTTTTCTACTTTGTCTTTCCCTAATATTTTAACAAGTTTTGTTCTATATAAAAATTTAACATCATCAAGAACAGTCTCTTTAATTTCTAGCTTTTCAGCAGGCATATCTGCCTCATCTCTTCTATAAAGAATTGTTACTTCTTTAGCTCCTAATCTTTTAACAGTACGAGCAACATCCATCGCAACATTTCCACCACCAATGACAAATACTTTTTTATCAGTATAATCCGGATGAACACTTTTTTCTAATAACTCATTTCCACCATAAACACCAGATAATTCTTCTCCAGAAATACCCATCATTTTAGAAACATTTGCCCCAATGCCTAAAAATATTGCGTCATATTTATCTTTAACTTCATCTAAACTAAAGTCTTTTCCTAAAATCATATTTGTATGAACTTCTATTCCTAAATCTAAAATTTTATCAATGGCCTTTTTAACTAAATCCTTATTAAGTCTAAAAGCTGGTATACCATGATACAAAAGTCCCCCTAAATAATCATGTTTTTCATACAACGTAACTTGATAACCTTCTTTAGCTAAAAATGCTGCACAAGTAAGTCCGGCTGGTCCTGATCCAACAACTAAAACTTTTCTATTTTTCTTATCTTTCTTTAAAAATTTCCAATCATTTTTAATTGCTAAATCACCAATGAAACTTTCAATATCGCCTATTCTTACAGCTTCATAAGAAACTCTTTTTACACAAGAACCTTGGCATTGTTTATCATGTGGACATATCTTTCCACAAATAGCTGGTATAACAGTAGTATTAGAAAGTATCTTAAATGCCTCTTCATAATTATCATTCTTAACAGCCTTTATAAAACCAGTTGTATCATTATTTAAAGGACATCCTAATTGACAAGGCTTAGTAACACAAGAAACACAAAAATCAGCTAACTTTTTTATTTCTAATTCTCTTTTCATTACTTATTCTCACCTCTTAACAAATATGATTTATCCTTATAACTTGTATGTAAATATTGATGAGCTAAACTACTACCAACCTCACCATAAAAATCTTTATAAATTTTAATAATATCTGGATTCTTATAACTAACTCTTCTTTCCATTTTAAAATCTTCATTATATAATCCAGCTATTCTTTTTAACTTACTGTCTTTCATTTCTAATAAAGTTAGTTTAGGCTGACCTCCACCAGCAATACATCCACCAGTACAATTCATTACTTCTATAAATTGATAATCTAACTTTTCTTCTTTCATCTTATCGATTAAATTTTTAGCATTCTTCATACCATTTAGTACTGCCACTTTAATTACTTTACCTTCTATTTCAACTTGAGCTTCTTTAACACCAGCCATTCCTCTAACTGAAGAAAAAACTAAGTCTTCATCTTTTAAATCTTTATTTGTAATAAAATGATATGCTGTTCGTAATGCAGCTTCCGTAACACCACCAGTATTACCAAAAATAACTCCTGCACTACTACCAAGTCCTAAAGGAGAATCAAATTCACTATCTTCTAAATTTAAAAAATCAATATCATTTTCTTTTATCATTCTAGCAAGTTCTCTAGTAGTTAAAACAAAATCAGTATCTCTCTTAGTAACATTTAATTCTTCTCTTCTTATTTCATATTTCTTAGCTGTACAAGGCGCAATAACTACATTAACTAAATCATCGGGATTAATATTTTTCACCTTTGCAAAATAAGTTTTAATAGTTGACCCTTGCATTGCAATTGGACTTTTACAAGTTGATAAATTCGGAATAAGTTCTGGATAAAATATTTCTACATACTTTATCCAAGCTGGACAACAAGAAGTAAACATTGGTAAATTCTTATTCTCTTGTATTCGATTAACTAGTTCCATAGCTTCTTCCATAATAGTTAAATCAGCACTAAAAATAATATCAAAAACATATTTAGCACCAAGTTTTTTTAAAGCACTAATAATCTTTTTATCAACATTAACACCAGGTTCAAGTCCAAATTCTTCACCTAAAGCCACTCTAACAGCAGGAGCAAAATTAAATACAACAGTCTTATCCATATTTTTTAATAACTTCAAAACCTTCATATAGTCTAACTTTTCAGAAATAGCTTCCGTAGGGCAATAATTAGCACACTGTCCACAGTTAATACAAATAGGCTTCTTAGTAATACCTAATTCATACATTCTAGAAACCGTAACTTCATTTCTGCATACTCTAACACAGTAACCACAGGCTATACATTTATCTTCATCTTTTGTAATAGCTGGATTATCAGCTGATACTGATAAAGTCAAATCATCTTCATTCATGTTATTTCACCAAGCTTTCTTCTATATCTTTACTAATTATAACTAATTATCAATTCTTTGAAAATAGAAAATCAATAAATTGTCACTTCAAATATGTTATAATATTTACTGAGGTGATAACGTGTTAACTTTATATATTCCAGAACTAAAAGATTACTGGTATGAAAAAAAATTAAATGAAGATCCAGACACAATGAGTTATAATGCTGGATACGACGTATCTTACCAAGGATATCATTATGATACTGGTACCATAGATTTTCCAAAAGAAAATTGGCAAAAAACATATGATAAAAGAAAAAATGAAAATAGATTTTTTGCCTACTTAAAAGATGAAGAAAAAAATGAATTCATTGGCTATGTAAACTATCAATTTGATAGTTCTGAAAACCATTATAACTGTGGCATTTTAATAGAAGCCATAAAACGAGGAAAAGGCTATTCAAAAGAAGGTTTAAAACTACTTTGTGAAGCGGCAAAGAACAATGGTATTAAAGAACTATATGACTCTTTTGAAAAGAATCGTTATCATACCGAGATATTTGAAGACATCGGCTTTAAAGTAGTTAAAGAAACAACTTGGAAAAAATTCGGTAAAAATGTAGAAGGAGTAATTGTAAAAATAGATTTATAATATGAAAAAAGAAGTATTAGAATATAAAAATATATTAAGAAAATGTTTTTAAAAAGATACTGCTCATAGTAGTTGCCAAGATAATTATAAAAATCTAGACCCGTCAACTGGCCATTGTGCCGTAACAGCAATCCTAGTTCAAGAAAAATTCTCTGGAACAATTCATAAAATTAATTTAGGAGATAATACTCATTACTTTAACATCATAGATAATGAAATAGTAGATTTAACAAAAGAACAATTCGAAAAACCTATAGACTACTCAAACAGTAAAGAAAGGACAAAAGAAGATTTACTTAAAAACGAAGATACAAATAAAAGATATCTTCTTCTAAAAGAAAGAGTAAATTTAGCTTTAATTAATGAAGAAATTTCAAAATGTAATCTTTGTAAAGACTTAGTAGAACACTTTCCAAGTAGTAAAACAATATCCATCGGTAAAACAAAAGACATCATAATTTTAGGAGAAGCACCAGCCAATAATGGTTGGCGTAAATCAGGTATAGCTTGGTATAATCAAAATAAAAAATTACTACCATCAGGAGTAGTAATGCAAAAGCTTTTAGATATTATAAACATAAAACTTGAAGATACTTACTTTTTAGAAGCCATAAAATGTTTCCCAAAAGAAAGAAAAAACCTAAACACTTGTAGTAAAAATTGTAAACAATATCTTATGAGTCAAATAGATGAAATAAAGCCAAAAGTAGTTTTATCATTAGGTGATGCCGCTACCAAAACAATACTTGATATAAAATATAAGAAATTTAATGAAGTTGTTGGTAAAGAATTTATAGTAAATAATATCAAAGTCATACCAATTTATCATCCTTCACCTATATCTCCATTAAGTTTTAAAGGCAATGTACCTATATTTGAAAACTTAAAAAAGACAATATAAAAACTAGAGTTTGCAAAACGTCAAATATAAAACTCTAGTTTTTAATTTACAATTTTTCCATTCTTTTCTAGTACTTTTATTATAGCTAAATTACCCTGAATCTTATATGAAATATCTTTATAAATATTTTTCTTAAATATTGCTTTTCCTATTTGACTGTTTAAAGATATTTCTTGGATATTGCTTTCTAAATCAGGTAAGTATTTGCCCGTAAGTTTTATTTCAAAAACTTCTACATCTGACTCATCATAAATAACTTCTATCTTAAGTATATCGCCAATATTAATAAGTTCGTGTTTTTTTAAAGTATTATCAATTACTTTTAAATGTTTTTTCTCTGCAAGCATTTTTTCTATCTGTGCACTAACTTTTTTCTCATCACGCATCAGTTTTTCATAAGCAAAGTTATCATGCCAGCCATCACCAACTGCATTTTTATACTCTTCGCTTCCAGATGTTGCGATATTATTAACAGAATTCTTAAGTTTTTCAAAAATATCCATAAATTGTTCATACCCATCTCTATCAACTAATATTTCCATTTATACCACCTCCTTTCAATATCGTATGTTATATCATAAGAAAGTTTAAATTACCGTTAGAAATATTAATTACAGAAATTTATAAGCATTAAAAACATTTTATCACACAAAACGCTATTTTTGTCTAGGATATTAAAAGTTTTTTCTAATAATAAATTAGGGAATACATTAATGACTAAGTGCTTACCTCTTTAGAGAGGAGGTAATGTAAATGACTAAGAAAGATTTATTAATCACTAGTCAAATCATTATCATCATCTTGCTTATCGCCACACTACTATTCAAGTGATGATGAGAAAAACAAAAGCACCTAATCAATGATGTGATTAAGTGCAAACCCAAAACTTTGAGGTAAGTACTTAACACATCAATATTAAGTATTCCCTATTTTTATTTAATCAAGTTTCCTTGACATATTCATCGTATCATAAGTATTTTATTTTTTCAAGAAAACTAAAAAAGTCTTTAAGAAAATTTAAACGTTTTTCGAATAATAAATTAGGGAATACATTAATGATTAAGTGCTTACCTCTTTAGAGAGGAGGTGATGTAAATGACTAAGAAAGATTTATTAATCACTAGTCAGATTATTATCATCATCTTGCTTATCGCCACACTACTATTCAAGTGATGATGAGAAAAATAAAAGCACCTAATCAATGATGTGATTAAGTGCAACACCCAAAACTTTGAGGTAAGTACTTAACACATCAATATTAAGTATTTCCTATTTTTATTTTAATCAAGTTCCCTTGACATATTCATCGTATCATAAGCAGCTAAACTTTACAAGACCATATTATATTATAATTTATCTTAAATAAAACAAAGTGTTACTATTCACAGCCGAGATAGAGAATAATCTCTATCTTTTTACTTTTATTATAAAACATATATTTTAAAAAGTAAGACCTATCTTTATTTGAAGTGCAGGTTTATAATGTATTCAAGGTAGTGATTTCATGAGTACAAATTATCAAAAAGTTTTTGAAAGAGATTATCAAAAGTTATTGAACAAATATGATAGAAAATCAGAAGAATATAAACAACTAAAATATGAATACCAATTATTACAATCAAAATACAATACAAAAGAAAACCAACTTAATATTGTATTTCAACAAGCACTTGATAATGCAGAAAAAAAATATCAACCATTATTAGAACAAAAGGATAAAAAAATTGAAGAACAAGATAAAGAAATTGCAAGATTAAAGGCTTTATTAAATATAGATGGTACAAATTCAGGAATACCAACTAGTCAAACACCAATCAATAAAAAGAAAGTAATACCAAATACTAGAATTAAATCTGATAAAAAAATAGGAGGACAACCTGGGCATCAAAAACATAAATTAGAAAAATTTAAAGATGAAGAAATAAATGATAATGTAGACTTTGAATTAGAAAAATGCCCATGTTGTGGAGGGGATTTAACTGAAATTGGAGAAATATGTAAGGATGAACTTAGTTATCGCTTTGTCCCAATTAAAAGGAGAAATCATTTTATTACATATAAATGCAATTGCTGTAAAAAAGAGGTACATCAAAACATTCCTAATCGTTTAAAAGAAGATAACCAATATGGAAGTGAAATACAATCGGTTGCTTTATCGTTAGCCAACGAAGGAAATGTACCAATGAATAAAATTAGACGTATTATTCGCGGATTTTCTAATAATGAAATTGATATGAGTGAGGGATATATTGCTAAACTTCAACAAAAGGCATCAAAAAACTTAATAACATTTAAAGAAGATTTATATAGGAAAATACTAACTCTTAATCTATTATATTGGGATGATACTGTAATAATGATAAATACTAAACGAGGATGCTTAAGGTTTTATGGTGATGAAAAAATAGCCTATTATGCTGCTTATAATCATAAAAATGAAGAAGGCATTAAAGAAGATGGAATACTTAATACATTATCCAGCAATGTTACAGTAATGCATGATCATAATAAAATCAATTATAAATATTCTTATCAAAATATAGAATGTAATATTCATTTAATTCGTGATTTAGATAAATGTAAAGATAATACAAGTCATAAATGGTGCGAAAAGTTTAAATTATTGGTTCAACAAATAATTCACGATAGAAATGAACTTATTTTAAATAATAAATCTATTGAAAGTTTTGATAATGAATATATCAACAAATTTAATATTCAATATGAAGATATTCTTTATAATGCAATAGAAGAAAATTTGACTAAAAGTAAAACACATTATGATAAAAAAGAAAGGGCATTAATAAATAGAATATTAGAATATAAAGATAATTATTTTATATGGATGTATGATTTTTCATTACCAATAGATAATAATTTAAGTGAGAGAGGATTAAGAGGAGCAAAATCAAAAATGAAAATAGCAGGACAATTTCAGAATGAAAAAACTGCAAAATATTATGCAGATATAAAAACATATATAGAAACCTGTTATAGAAATGGGATTAATCCAACAGATGCTTTAATTCGTTTAATGGAAGATAATCCATATACAGTAGATGAAATTTTTTGCAAATAAAATGACTAAGATTAATAAAATCTTAATCACTTTTTTGTATGCCTACTATACTAGGCTGTGAATAGTAACAACAAAGTATTTTTAGTTTTAGTCCCTAGCGTATCAAAATAATCAAACTCATTTAATTTTTTAAATCCAGAATTCAAACACATATTAATAGAATTACTATTACTACTTAAAACATTCGCAATAACCATATCAAAATTCAAAAGTAAATATTTACTAATATATTTAACTACTCTAGATCCAATTCCTAATCCATACAAAGAACTTTCACCAATAAAAATATCTATTAAAACTACATTATCTAAAGAAATCCCAAAATAACGTCTATCCTCATCATCAATTTTTTCATACTGAACAAGTCCGATTTCTTTATTCTTATAAACAATTATAAGAGTTCTAATCTCTTCATTTCCTACTCTTTTCCTATACTTACTTACAACTTCATCATAGCTTAAGACTCTCTGCTCAAAATATTCATAAACATTTGGATTTAAACACCAAGTATAAAGTCTCTTATACTCCTCATCACTATCCACAATATCTCTTAAATAAATATCATCATCTACATAAAGTTTCATTACAATCACCAAACAAATTATACAAAAAGAAAAAATAAAGTGCAACAAAAAGAACCAAGCTTATACTTAGTCCTTAATTTTACTCTTCTCTTAAATTAGCCCCACATTTTTTATTAAGAGTTTTAATAATACTATCTAATTTAGCGTTAATTTCATCAGAAGTCATTGTAACATCACCATTATCAATAACCATACGTAACATTATAGACTTCTTACCTTCTGGAACCTGGTTACCTCTGTATTCCTCAATAAATTTAACTTCTTTTACCTTATTCTTAATAGCTAAAGTTATTTCTTTCCAAGTAATATTATCATCAACTAAAATAGATAAATCTTTTTCTACTAATGGCAATTGTGGAATATGAACAAACTTATTATCACGAGAAGCAAATGGTACTAATTCACCAGTATCTAATTCAAATATCGCAACATTACTACGTTTAATTTTAGCTTCACTCATTGCTCTAATTGAAAGAAGACCTAATTTACCAATAACCTTATCACCAAATTTAATATCTAAATATACATTAACATCAGCCCAAGCTGGCTTATCATCAGTTACTTCTAATCTAATATCTTCCATTTGACAATATCTAGATATATTTTCCAAAACACCCTTTAATTCATAGAATACTTTCTTAGCATCTTTGCCAGTAATACTACCTGTTAAAAGTTTTTTATGTACAGGTAATGTTTCATCTTCAGATGATTCATGATAAACTCCCTTTTCAAAAACTTGAGCAATTTCGAATAATTTGAAATTATCAAAATATCTTAAGTTTTTAGATATAGCACTTAGCATTCCAGGTACAAGTGAATTTCTTAAATAAGCTTCCTCTGGTGAAGGAGGAGTTGCTAACTTAATAGCATTTTCCTTGCTGATACCTGATGCATCAAAATATTTTTCTTCTACCCAAGGATAAGTAAATATTTCATTAAATCCACATCTACAAGCTAAATATTCTTTTAATCTACGTTCAAGAGAAACTGATGTTTGTAAAACAGCTTTATCAAAAGTTATAGTTAATGGTTTAGCTTCAAAACTTTCAAAACTTAAAAGTCTCGCAATATCGCCCATAACATCATCTTTTAAATAAACATCACCTGTAGATCTCCATACTGGAACAACAACATGATAAATTCCATCTTTATAGTTAACATCATATCCTAATGATTTTAAAACTCTCTCAATTGTTTCTCTACCTAAAACTTTACCAAGTCTAACATTTAAAAATTCTTCTTCTACATCTATTTTTTCTCTTTCAGTTTTTATTGGATAAACATCATTATAAGAAACGATTTTACTTTCAGGGAATAATTCTTTAAACATCTCCAATGCTCTAGCAATACCTTGATCAACTCTTTCTGTATCAAGATTTTTTTCATATCTAATAGATGCATCAGTTTTTTCATCAAATCTTTTTCCTGATTTTCTAATAGTACCAGCTGTAAAGTTAGCAATTTCTAATACAATACCAGTTGTATCATCTAATATTGAATCCTTCTTACCACCACGAATACCAGCTAAAGCCATAGCGTCTTTACTATCACAAATTACTAAATCATCTTCAGTAAGACTAATAGAATTATTATCAAGAAGAAGTAACTCTTCATCTTTTTTAGCATTTCTAACAATTATTTCTTCCCCTATAACATGTGTCTTATCAAAAGCATGCAAAGGTTGTCCAACATCCATCATAACATAATTAGTAATATCAACAATAGCGTTTATCGGTCTCATACCAGCTTTAATTAAGTCAGCCTTCATCCATAAAGGAGACTCTTTAACATAAACTCCATCCATCTCTATTGCTGCATATCTATTACATTTTTCAGGCTCTTTAATTTCAACTTTATATTTAGGAAGACTAGAATCAATTTTAACTGTAGGCAATTCTTTTAAAGGTACATTATATATAGCTGCAATCTCTCTTGCTATACCATAGTGTCCCCATAAATCCGGTCTATTTGTTAAAGACTTATTATCAATTTCTAAAACAACGTCATCCATATCAATAACATCAGCAATATTTTGACCTGGCTTACATTCAATACCTTTTAAGTCAACAATTTCTTTTTCATCTTTTGCTGGAAATAAATTTTCTAAATAAACTTCTTCAGCTCCACAAATCATACCATAAGAAGATTCTCCACGCATATTAGTTTTCTTAATCTTAACAAGTTCTGCTTCACCATGCCAATAAACTTCTGCACCAGGTTTAGAAACAACTACATACTCTCCCTCATATAAGTTTGAACCACCACAAACGATTTGTACGTTTTCTGCTTCACCAATATCTACCATACATACTCTTAATTTATCAGCATTAGGATGTTCACGAACCTCTACTATTTTACCAACTACAATATCATGAAATTTATCCTTAGTATTAACAACATTTTCAACTTCTACAGTTCGAAGTGTTAAATCATATGCTATTTGTTTAGTTGTAACCTCACTTGGTAAATCAACATACTTTTTTACCCAATTTAACGATACTTTCATTCTATTTCCTCCTTACTTAAATTGCTCCAAGAATCTTAAATCTCCAGAATGGAATAATCTAACATCATCTACTCCATAACGCATCATAACTAATCTATCTAATCCAATATTAATATAGAATCCTGTCCATTCTTCTGGATCAAGTCCTGCAGATTTTAATACATTAGGATGAATTACACCACCTGGCATTACTTCTATCCATCCATTATGATTACATACTTTGCAACCCTTACCATTACATACTAAACAT
Source organism: Acidaminococcus fermentans (assembly GCA_963660495.1). Lineage (GTDB taxonomy): Bacteria > Bacillota_I > Bacilli_A > RF39 > UBA660 > CAG-877. Next base: position 6,725 of record CAVKYO010000026.1, on the reverse strand, counting down.
TCCATATCAATTTCATATCCAGGTTCTGTAAATGGGAAAAATCCTTCTCTCATACGAACATTAATCTTTCTACCAAATACTTTTTCAAGTATTGTTTGTATCATAACCATTCCTGATGAAAATGAAATATCTTTATCAACTATTAAAGCCTCATATTGGAAGAAAGCTCTTTCATGTCTAGCATCAGTAGTTTCATTTCTATAAACTCTACCAGGATAAACAAATCTAGCTGGAGCACCATGTTGTAATAAATACCTAACAGATCCACCAGTTAAATGTGGTCTTAAACATAAACGTTCATTACCAGATAATTCTTCTGTTCCATCTATCCAGAATGTATCCATAGATTGACGAGCCGGATGATCAGCAGGGAAATTTAAATTATCAAAAGCATATTTTTCACTACTAATATCATCTTCACTATACACCTCAAATCCAAGTGATAAAAAGGCATCATTCAAGTCATAACACATTTGAGTAATTGGATGAAGAGAACCAGATTTTACCTCAGTACCAGGTAAAGTTAAATCAATTGGCTCTGAAACTACACTTTTAGCGTTAATTAATTCATTCTCTTTTTCTTTTAATTTATCAGCAAATAACTTCTTAATTTCTGTAGCTTGCATCCCAATTGTTTTTTTCATTTCAACTGATAATTCACTAAGTGATTTCAAAGCTTCAGTTAATTCACTTTTCTTACCAGTAATTTCTCTTGATATTTCTTGCAAATCTTCAAGTTTCTTAACCTCTTCTATTTTCTTTAATCCTTTGCTTCTTATTTCTTCTAACTTTTCTTTCATATTGCATCCCTCTCTAACAATAAATAAAAAATAGTGATCATCCATAAAAGGACGAATCACTATTAAATCCGCGGTACCACCTTTGTTCTAATTACTTAGCACTCTATAGAATAACGCTCTTCACGATTTGACTCCATTATTGAAATTCATTATTCAGACTCTCTAAAATGGCTCTCAGTTTCTAACCATAATTCCCTGTATAGAATTCTAAATAACTACTTAGATAATTTCTTCATCAACAAAAACTGTTTAAATTATAACGCTATTAGCCCATGTTTGTCAAATACTAAGCACCATTTTTTCACAAATTATGGTTATCTTTTTAACATATTCTTTATCGTTTTAACAGCCTTCATTATTGTTTTCTTATTTTTATTAATTGTAACAGCCGCTAAGCCAACTGAAGCAACCGCTCCAGTTACTGCACCAACAGTTTTAGAAATACCATTAGATATTTTAACTACTTTACCAGACGTTCTTTCCAATAAATTTTCACCAGTTTTAATTTTAATTATTTCTTCAATAATTAATTTAGCTTCAATTACACTATTACAAACAAATTTATAAGTTTTTGTATTTGCCTCAATCACAACAGTTGAACCTATATTTTTAATTAATAATTTATTTTTATTTAATCTAATATCATTAATATTAATTTCATCAACAATCTTATATCTTTTATTAAATAAGCCCTTTTTTCTTTCAAAAATTATTCTTTTATCGGTCAAAGTAAGTTTAGTATCAAATTTACTACCAATATATTTAACTAACACTTCATATAATATTTTTTCATCAATTTCTATTTTTTCCATAGATATTTTTCACTCCTACAACTACGCCATTATTTCTAAAAATATTATATCTTAGAATTAAATGTTAGTAAATCAAATTATTATTCCTTTTTACTCTTCTTCTTTTTATATAAATACACTCCACCAGATATAGCACCTAAACCTACAATTGTACCAAGTGTATCATCATCACTACTATTAGATTCTTTATCATTATTATTTTCATCAGATTCTTTACTACTAGATACAACACAACTACCATCATCTTTTTCAGCTTCAGGATTATAATTAGTTGCTAATGAATTAGTACACCCAAGTATGTAATATTGACAAGTTCCATCATCCTTATTAGCTTCTGAATTATAGTTTTTAGCATTCACATCAGTACATCCATATACATAATAAATACAACTTCCATCATCTCTATTAGCACTAGAATTATAGTTACTAGCATTTACATCTGTACAACCATATGTATAAGAAACAGCTGGAGTACACGTACAAGATGGACTTAAAGTACCATCTCTACAGACTTGTCTTCCCGAACTACTACAACCAGAAACACCACCATGATGTGAACAACACCCTCTTGTTGCATGAACACTAAAAGGACTAAATACTACAACTAATAATACAAACATTGAAATTATCTTTTTCATTCACCTATACCTCTTTATTTTTAATTAATATTTACTACTATAACTAACCTATATAAATCAATTCCTAATACATAGACTTCAACTCCCAACAAAAAAACGCCAATACAAAATCTATCAATTATAGACCTGTACTAGCGTCCATTTCATTAACTAACTACATTATACACCAAAACGCATACTTCTTTCAACACGCAACTATTTAATTATGCCAAATAAATTTTATATGTCTCAGAAACAAAATTGAAATCCACCAGGAACCTTTTTATAACTAAAACATACCTGCATCAACAACCAAACCGTATTAAAAAACTATATAAATTCATTTCAAAACAAAAAAAGAGTATAAAATACTCTACTAATTATATAAACAAAATATACATCAGATAACATTATGACATTATATTTATATATTCTATTTATTTGGTAATTTTTCTAATCTATGTTGTAATTGATATAAATACTTCACCATTTAAATCTTTAACAGCTTGTAATAATATTTGTTTCTTTGATAGACTGCTATTATTAGGTACTTCATTATTTGTTTCTTCTTGAACTTCATCTTTAGTTGGTTTATATAAGTAAAATTTTTCCTTAGTTCCACTAATAATAGCAATATCTTCTAATAATTCATAAGCATCTTCTGGGGATATCAAATAAAATTCTCTAACTCTTACTTTATCATTTATAGTATCAATACTTCTTAAATCAGCATTAAATTTATCAAATATTTTATGTAATACTTTATCAGCAGATTGAGTTTCCACATCATATGTAGCATATAATCTAAAAGCAAAAGGAACTACTTCAAAATTGTTTAATCTATTTAATCTTTCTTCCACATTTTTTGAATATCGCCAAGAAAAGATGAATTAGTTAATATATATATTTTTTTCCAACTATATTATCGTTCATGAAACTCATCCTTTTATTTAAAATATTCACTTATTATTTCTTCAAGCATTCCTGTTTTAGATAAATGATAATTCATTAAATTATCTAAGTTTCTAAATCCTTTTTGTAGTTGATTTTTATCTTTATTATCCCAACACATACCGTCAGTTAATAATGCAAAACCTATTCCTAACTTTGCCAAATCATTTTGCCTATTTATATAGCTATCAATTATCTCTTCAGGTTTTGAACCACCTCTAAAGAAATAATCAACTTCAATATTTAATGCTTTTTTACCCTTAACTAAAATAAAATCTGCTTTTCTATTGGCAACATCTTCTGAAATTGCAAAACCATAATCCCTTAAAATTTTGAATTGTTTTTGAGAAATTAAATCTACTCCATAATATTTACACATTTCGCTTATTATTGGTTCACATGCATCTTCAAATGCTGTTCCACCACGATTTTTTCTTCCGTTAGTATCTAATCCAACTAAAACACCAATTACATAATCTATTACACTTTTTTCTAATAAATTTTCAAATAAATGTTTTAATCCAATTCTATCAAATAACAAATAATAATTTGCAATTTCATCATCAGTTAAACCCTTTTTTAAATCTTCTATTTTGAATGAATATTGATAATTATCATCACCATCTAATTGCTCATTTACAATTGATAAATCATTTTTACCTGACCATACATCTTGTCTTTCTGTTTTAGAAAGTGCAAATAATAAAGGGAATGTTGCAACAAAAGTCGGAATTTTTTTTGCTAAATCATAAAACTTTGATTCTATATCTTGTGACTTTATCAAAACATTCATAGCATTTAATTCTATTTCTAAATTTTTATAATCTTCTGCATTATTCCAGTCAACATAAAAATTAAACCCTCTATTAGTTTCTACTAAATTATTTACAAATTTTTCTGATAACTCTTCTATGCTCATATCTTTATACATTATCTTCACTTTCCTTTCTTCTAATAGTTAAATCAAGATATTCTTTTTCTTGTTCTATTCCTATATATTTTCTATTTAATTTATTTGCCACTATTCCAGTTGTGCCAGAACCATTAAATGGATCTAAAATTAAATCTCCTTCATCTGTAGATGCCAATATTATTCTTTCTAATATGGCAATAGGTTTTTGAGTTGGATGTTTTCCTTGCTTTTTTTCACTAGGTTTAGTTAATGCAGACTCCCAAACATCTTTCATTTGTTTATTACCATTTAACTCTTTCATCAAGGAATAATTAAATTTATGTCTTGCTTTTTTGATGTCCTTTTTTGCCCATAAAATTGTTTCTGTAGAATGAACAAATGCACGACAGCTTATATTGGGTGGTGGATTTAATTTTTTCCAAGTTATATTATTTATTATTTTAAAACCTTCTTGTTCCAATGCCATGCCTATTGAGTAAATATTATGCATTGTTCCACTAATCCATATTGTTCCTTCATCTTTTAAAATATCATAACACAATTTAATCCATCTTCTATTAAACTTATGTTTTTTATCAATATCTATTTTTTCATCCCACTCGCCCTTTTTTACACTTACCATTTTACCTGCACTACAACTTATACCATCTCCAGATAAAAAATAAGGAGGGTCTGCAAAAATCATGTCTATTGATTTAGGTTCAATCTTTTTTAATTCTTTGAATGAATCTCCTTTTATCAATTTAAAACCATCTGTTTCATAATATGGTTTCTTAGACATATTGCCACCTCCTTAACTATTGTTCAAAACTTCTTTTATTTTCAAAGTTTGTTATAATAACTTCTTCTACTTTTCCCCTTTTCTTTCCATTAGCATTTATGTTTCTTTTAGCCTCAATTACATGTATATGAAAATCTTTATATAAATCATTTATTAAAGTTGTATTGTGATTAGAAAGCATTACATAGCATCCTCTATTTGACAATTCCTTAAACACTTTAGCAAGTCTTTTTTGTTCTTCTTTTCCAAAACCATCTTCAGTATAACTATTAAATGTAGATGTATCAGAATCGTAAGGTGGATCAAAATAAACAAAATCTCCTTTTTTTGCATCCTTTACTGCTTCTTCAAAATCAATTGACAATAACTTAATATCGTTATAATTTAAATAGCCAGAAATAACACCAAGGTTTTGTCCTTCATAAGTATTTACTTTAGTTTTCTTACCAAATGGTACATTAAATTCATTTTTACTATTGACTCTATATAATCCGTTAAAACAAGCCTTATTTAAATAAATAGTTCTAGCAGCTCTCTTATGATCTGCCAACCTATTAAATTTTTTCTTATCTCTATCTAAATTCCTAATTTTATAATAATATTCTTCTGAATGTTCAGTTTCGTGATGATTTAATTCTCTACACATTGCCTCAAAATTTTTTTCATCTTTAATGCATTCATAAACATTCATTAATTCTTTATTATAATCATTTATAACGGCTTTTTTAGGTGATAATTCAAACAACAATGCTCCACCACCAACAAAAGGTTCATAATAAGTGTCGAATTCATCAGGAACAAAAGCTTTTAATTTATCAATTATTTGTCTTTTTCCGCCAGCCCATTTTACAAAAGGTTTTCCCTTGATCATTTTCCTCACCCTCCAAGATATTTGCATAAACTTATTATATCATTATTTATAAAAATTGCCTACACTTATAACAGGTTAAATTCATTCCAAAACAAAAAAAGTGGAGCCTTTCGGCTCCTTCAGGGGGCAAAAATATATTGCACATAAAATAAATTATTACTAGTTAAAAGCCTTATATTATAAGCATTTATAAATTATAACTAATCACAAAATTTTAAATATAATTATCAAATTTTACAATTTGAGTACCTAAATGGGTACCTAAAATTGATAGTACTACTATTAATTCTTCATAGAAATGAAAGGATAAATATTATGAATATAACTTATACAAAATATGGTGATTATTTATTACCAAATTTAAAACTTACTGAAAAAGAAAATAAAACTTTAAATAAATATGGATTATTAAGATTAGAATACTTAAAGAATAATAAAAAAGTATTATATCAAGAATTACTTATGAAAGATAAATTAAATGAACATCTTTTTTCAGTATGGATTTATGTCAATGCTCCTATCCCACCACTTGAATATGCGAGATTATATCTTGAGGGCAATTTACAGATGTGGGTAGATGCAGAAGATTCATTAGAGTTATAAAATGCAAGCAGCCTGTATGCTTCATTACACACAGGCTGCTTAATCAAATTTATTATAATTGATGAAAAATCGGTTGCATTTTGTCAAAAGTACAAAACTTTTTGAAGCCAAGTGCTTTTAATTCCTGTTATGATACTGAGGATATCCCAGCAATACTTGCTATCCCTGATACCTTATTCTTTCTACCAGCGTTTCCTTTTTCAGATTACTGCTTAAAACACAGGAAAGCACAATTTGTAGAATACCAACCAGAAGAATCATAACAAGAATCGGGATAAGAGGAACGTGATAAACGTTCATTCCAAAAATTCCATTATGCTTCGCATAGGAAAAAAGTGCATAGCCGAGCGGCAGACCAATGATCAAAGCTACGCATA
>CAVKYO010000025.1:0-26414 GCA_963660495.1 Acidaminococcus fermentans | reverse complement strand
CATATAAATAAAGGGAAAGTGGGATTTTAACTTCTAAATAACTGTCAAACTCGGGAAAAAAGCAATAGAAAAAGACTTAAAAAATAAGTCTTTGTGAATTTTTTTTAAAAAATAAAGGTGGCAAACTCCGGAGGGGAAGAACCTAATCGTTACGTAGTTATCAAACCAATAGAAGATTAATTTCTTCTTTTTTTCTTACAAAAAATATCTCAAATTAGAATAATGTGCTATAATATACGAAGAAAAAGGAGGGATACCATGAATGATACAATAGTAGCTATTTCAACAGCACTTGGAGTAGGGGCAATATCAATCGTAAGACTATCAGGAAAAGATGCTATAAATATTGTTAATAAATGTTTTGAAGGAAAAGACCTAACAAAAGTTGATTCTCATACAATTCATTACGGATTTATCAAAAATGAAACAGAGAGAATAGATGAAGTATTAGTATCAATAATGAGAGCACCAAAGACATATACAACAGAAGATATAGTAGAAATCAATTGTCACGGTGGAATAATCACAACAAAACAAGTTTTAGAGACAATGATAAATTCAGGTGCAAGATTAGCTGAACCAGGTGAATTCACCAAACGAGCTTTTTTAAATGGCAGAATTGACCTAGTTGAAAGTGAAGCTATTATGGACTTAATTGAAAGTAAAAGTTCCGAAGCAAAAAAAATGGCACTCTCTCAACTCTATGGAGATTTATCAAAATTAATTATATCATTTAGAAATAGATTAAAAAATCTATTATCATCAATAGAAGTTAATATAGATTATCCAGAATACTATGACATAGAAATAGTAACTGAAGAAAAAATAGCTAAAGAAATAAAATTCATGAAAGAAGAACTTAAAAAATTAATAGAAAGGTCAAAGTCATCTTCAATAATTAAAAACGGAATACAAACAGTAATACTAGGTAGACCAAATGTTGGTAAAAGCAGTATTTTAAATAAATTATTAGATGAAGAAAAAGCTATTGTAACAAACGTAGCTGGAACAACAAGAGATATAGTAGAAGGTCAAACATATATCGATGGCATTTTAATAAAATTTATAGATACAGCTGGAATCAGAAAAACAAACGACATCGTAGAAAAAATTGGTGTGGAAAAAAGTTTAAAAGCCGTAGAAGATGCCGATTTAATAATTCTAGTCTTAAACAACAATGAAGAACTAACTGCAGAAGACTTAGAAATTCTAGAAAAAACAAAAGATAAACAAAGAATTATAGTAATTAATAAAAAAGACCTAGAAAGAAATATTAACTTACCAGAAAATCTAGAAAATGTAGTAGAAACAGATACTAACTCAATAGAAGGAATAGATTCCTTAAAATCAAAAATAAAAGAAATGTTTGACTTAGAAAAAATAACAACAAAGGATTACACATATTTAACTAATAGTAGACAAATATCATTAATAACAAAAGCTTATCAAAGTATTTTATCAGCTGAAAAAAGTCTAAATGAATCATTACCAATAGATTTAATCGCAATAGATTTAAAAGAATGTTTTGATTTACTTGGTCAGGTAATAGGTATATCATATACAGACGAAATAATAGATAATTTATTTGAAAACTTTTGCGTAGGAAAATAGGAAGTGACAAAATGAAATATGAAGTAATAGTAGTAGGTGGAGGCCATGCAGGATGTGAAGCTTCTTTAGCGACAGCACGTCTTGGACATAAAACCCTATTAATAACGGGAAATATAAAAAATATTGCTGATATGCCATGTAATCCATCTATCGGTGGTCCAGCTAAAGGAATAGTTGTTCGTGAAATCGACGCCTTAGGTGGCGAAATGGGAAGAAATGCCGATAAATCAACATTACAAATAAAGATGTTAAATACCAAAAAAGGTCCAGCAGTTCAAGCATTAAGAGCCCAAGCAGATAAAAAAACTTATCCAAAAGAAATGTTAAAAACACTAAAAGGTGAAAAAAAATTAGAAATAAAAGAGGCCATGGTAGAGGATTTGATTGTAACAAATGGCAAAATACAAGGAGTAATACTTGCTGATGGAACAAAAATAAACTCTGAAGCCGTAATTTTAACAACAGGAACATATCTACGTTCAGTAGTACTAACAGGCTCACAAAAAACACCATCTGGACCAAAAGGAGAAAAAGAATCCAAATACTTAAGTACAAAATTAAAAGATTTAGGCTTCAAAATACTTCGTTTAAAAACAGGTACTCCACCCAGAATAGAAAAATCTTCAATTGATTATACAAAAACATCAGTAGAGACAGGTGATGACGAAGAATTAACATTTTCTTTTGATAATAAAGCTTATTATGACTACAAAAATCAAATAGACTGTCATTTAATCTATACAACACCAGAAACACATAAAATAATAAAAGACCATTTAAAAGAATCAAGTATGTATGGTGGATATGTAGAAGGGGTAGGTCCAAGATATTGTCCATCTATAGAAGATAAAGTAGTAAGATTTAGTGATAAAGAAAGACATCAATTATTTTTAGAACCAGAAAGTATTTATTATGATGACATCTACTTACAAGGTTTTTCAACAAGTATGCCACACAATATTCAAGAATTAATGGTCCATAGTTTACCAGGATTAGAACATGCCAAAATACTAAAATATGCCTATGCCATTGAATATGACGCCATCGATTCTAAGCAATTAAAAAGGTCCTTAGAAACAAAACTAATCGAAGGATTATACACAGCAGGACAAATTAACGGCACGTCTGGTTATGAAGAAGCAGCAGGACAAGGTTTAATTGCCGGAATCAATGCCTCATTAAAATTATCAGGAAAAGAACCATTAATATTAAAAAGAAATGAATCATACATTGGAGTTTTAATAGATGACTTAGTAACTAAAGGCGTAAAAGATCCATATCGTTTACTAACATCAAGAGCAGAGTACAGATTACTACTAAGACATGATAATGCCGACATCAGACTAAGAAAATATGGTCATGAGGTAGGTTTAATATCAGAAGAAAAGTACCAACAATTTGACCAGAAATTAAAAGATATAGATAATTTATTTGAACTTCTAAAAGAAACTAGAATTACACCAAAACAACAAACAAATGATTATATAAGTTCCATTGGCTCAACACCATTAAAAGATGGTATGTCACTATATGACTTTTTAAAAAGACCAGAAATTAAAATTGACGATTTAGAGCATTTTGTTGATATGTCATACTCAAAAGAAGTAAAAGAACAAGTAGAAATAAATATTAAGTATGAAGGATACATTAAAAAATCAAACAAAGAAGCTGAAAAAATGCTATCCTTAGAAGAAAAAATCATTCCAGAAACAATTGATTATGACAAAATACCTAATTTAGCCAGTGAAGCTAGGCAAAAACTAACAGAAATCAAACCGACAACCCTTGGTCAAGCAACAAGAATATCCGGTGTAAATCCTGCCGACATATCAATACTAATGGTATATCTAAGAAGGAATAAACATGAATAAAGCCCAGTTTATTACAGAAATAAAGAAATTAGGAATCAATTTAACAGAAGAGCAATTAAATAAATTAGATCAGTTTTATAATCTATTAATTGAATGGAATGAAAAAATTAATTTAACAAGAATAACAGCAAAAGAAGATGTTTATTTAAAACACTTTTACGACAGTTTGACACTAGCAAAAGTCATAGATTTATCAACAAAAGAGACATTATGTGATGTAGGAACAGGTGCCGGATTTCCAGGAATAGTATTAAAAATAGTATATCCTAATTTAAAAATAACCCTAGTAGATTCCTTACAAAAAAGAGTAAATTATTTAAATACTATTATAAAAGACTTACAACTAGAAAATATTCAAGCTATTCATACCCGTGGTGAAGACCTTCATGATAAATATGACGTAGTAACAGCAAGAGCCGTAGCAAATATCGAAAAATTACTAAAATATACAATGCATCTAGTAAATAATACAGGCGTATTTGTTGCCATGAAAGGAAACATAGATAAAGAATTAACACCTGAAATAGAAAATAAAATATCAAAAAGATATCAAATATTAAAAATAGAAAAATTCGAATTACCTGTAGAAAAAAGTCAAAGAAGTTTAATTGTAATAAAAAACAAAAAGTAATTACAAACATAAGTAGTTAACCCATATAAGAGTTACTACTTTTTATTTAACAAAATAAAGTAAAAAGAAAATTAAGTAAAACAATAATTAAAAAACTGATATTGAAAGATTTGACAAACTAAGATATAATAAGATAAAGAAAGAATAAAGTGAGGGATGCAAAATGAATACAGAAACAAAAGACGAAGTTGTTTATTTATATTTAGACGATATAATACCAAATCGTTTTCAACCAAGAGAAGTTTTTGACGAAAAAGCACTAAAAGAATTAGCAGTTTCAATCAAAGAACATGGTGTAATTCAGCCAATAATCGTACGACGTGTAAACGGAAAATATGAAATAATTGCCGGAGAACGTCGTTATAAAGCATCAGCATTAGCTGGTATGACCAAAATCCCCGCTATTATAAGAGATTTAGATGATAAAGAAAGCTCAAAAGTAGCATTACTTGAAAATTTACAAAGAAAAAATCTTAATCCCATAGAAGAAGCCAGAACATATCAAAAAATTCTTGAAATAGATCAGATGACTCAAGAAGAACTAGCAAAAACAATGGGTAAAAGTCAATCAGCCGTAGCAAATAAAATAAGACTATTGTCTTTATCAGATGAAGTTCAAGATTCATTACTAAAAGAACAAATTTCCGAAAGACACGCTAGAGCATTACTAAATATTTCAGATGCTAAGAAGCAAAAAGAAATGTTAAAAAAAGTAATAAGTAATAAAATGACAGTAAGAACGTTGGAAGAGGAGATATCAAAAATGAACGGAACACCATCAAATGAAAATATTCAGTCTGCAAGACCATCAGTAGAAAATAATATTTCATCTATAATGTCAACCATGACAATGTCTGCTTCTCCTACAAGTAATGGGCAAACTAGTCAAGAACAAAAATTTATAAATTATGGTGAAATAGATACAGAAGAAGTAGAAGAGCCAAAGAACTCTTATTATAATCAAGTAGAAGTTAAGCCAGTAGATGTAAATGCAATAAAAGAAAATGCAAATGATATAATACCAGCCAATGATACCCCATCAGCCGACTTAGACAATTTATTAAATATTCAAGCTCCAGCTAGTAGTAAATACCCTCAAATAAAATCACGTCCAGAACAAGATTACAGAACACCAGCTGAAGCAATAGTAAAAGGTGATGAAGAAGCACCAAATGAGTCAATAAAAGATTATTTTAAAATACCAAATATCAAGGAAACAGACTTTTCAGAAGGAGTAAATCAAGTCGCAGCTATGCCACAACAACAGACAATTTCAAGTATCATGAACAATCCAAATCCAGTCCAAAAAACTGGAGCATATACAACAGAAGAAATTATGACTAAAATTAGAGACGTAGTAAAAGACATAGAAAGTCATGGAAATAAAATTACTTTTGATGAAATGAATTTTGCAACAGCTTATCAAGTCATCATTAAAGTAGATAAATAAAAGGTAGATAATTCTACTTTTTTTTAACAAAAACATTTAAAAAAGTTCAATTGTTTGATACAATAAATAAGTAAAATTGAAAACGGGTGATTAGATGGGAAAGGTTATATCATTAGTAAATCAAAAAGGTGGAGTAGGAAAAACAACGACAAGTATCAATCTTTCTGCATCATTAGCAGTATTAGGGAAAAATGTTTTATTAATAGATTTAGATCCTCAAGGTAATACAACTACTGGTGTAGGAATAAATAAGGGAGAAATTGAACGTAGTATATATGATGTTTTAATAGATGAATGTACGATAACAGAAGCTATCATCAAAACAAAATATAAAAACTTATATGTTTTACCTGCAACAATAAACTTAGCTGGAATTGATATTGAATTAGTTGAAAAAAGCAAACAAGAAAATGGCTTTCAAAAAGGTGAGCAATTAAAAAGACATATAGAAGGAATTAAAGACAAATTCGATTATATAATAATAGATTGTCCACCTTCTCTAGGTGTTATAACAACAAATGCATTAACTGCTTCTAACTCAGTTATAATACCAGTACAATGTGAATTCTTTGCTCTAGAAGGAATTACTCAACTATTAAAGACTATTATGTTAGCACAAAAGACATTAAATCCAGAGTTAGTAATCGAAGGTGTTTTACTAACTATGTTAGATTCTAGAACAAATCTAGGTTTTGAAGTAGTAGAAGATATCAGAAAATTCTTTAAAGAAAAAGTATATAACACAATAATTCCAAGATTAGTTAGATTAACAGAGGCTCCATCACACGGAGAACCTATAATAGTTTATGATCCAAAAAGTAGAGGATCAGAAGCTTATATAAATTTAGCAAAGGAAGTGATTGCGAGAAATGGAAACAACTAATAACAATAAAAGAAGAGCCTTAGGTAGAGGATTAGAAGAATTATTCTATAATGAGCCAATTGATTACAACAAAGTAGAAGAAAAAATACTAACAGAAACACCAAAAGATGAAATTAAAATGGTAAAAATAGACGAATTAAGAAGCAATCCATACCAGCCAAGAAAAGTATTTGATGAAACAGCACTTCAAGAATTAGCAGCATCAATTAAAGAACATGGTGTATTTCAACCTATAATAATTAAAAAAAGTATAAAAGGATACGAAATAATAGCTGGAGAAAGAAGAGTAAAAGCCTCAAAATTAGCAGGTTTAGACGAAATACCAGCCATAATTCGTGATTTTTCAGATGACGAAATGATGGAAATTGCTCTACTTGAAAACTTACAAAGAGAAAATTTAAATGCGATAGAAGAAGCAAATGCTTACAAGAAATTACTAGAAACATTACAATTAACTCAAGAACAACTATCAAATAGACTAGGTAAAAGTAGAAGTCATATTACAAATATGATAGGTCTATTGAACTTACCAGAAGAAGTACAAAAACTACTTAGTAGTAAAGAAATAAGTGCTGGACATGCTAGAATAATAAGCAAACTAGAAAATGAAGAACAACAAATAAGTCTTGCTAAAAAAGTAGTTGATGAAGGACTAAGTGTTAGACAGTTAGAAGATATTACACATTCCAATGAAAAGTTTTTAAGAGTACATGAAATAAAAAGAAAACCTAAAGAAACAAAACCAGAATATGTATATTTAGAAGAAGAACTATGCGAAAAACTAGGAACGAAAGTAAAAATTAGAACTAATAAAATAGAAATCAGTTTTGTTAACGGAAATGATCTAAACAGGCTATTAGAAATAATGAATTTAGAATCAAGGAGGTAATACATGTTAAACCTGACTGAAAATATAGAAGTTAATATAATGAATTTAATTCTTCCAATAATATATATATTAATAGGAATGATAATATATAGAATCATCAAAAGAATTATTGATAGAAGTATAAATATAGAAAAAATTACATTAAAATCACATAAGCAAAGAGCAGAAACAATAAAAATGCTGATACTAAATATAATTAAATACATAACAGTAATATTAGTATTATTAGCAATACTTTCTAATTTTGGAATAAATGTTAAGTCAATATTAACAGGATTAGGAATTACAACAGCCATTATCGGTTTAGCATTCCAAGATCTAGCAAAAGACTTAATAGCAGGCATTTCAATAATTACTGAAAATCAATATGAAGTAGGAGATACCATAGAAGTAGATGGTTTCATGGGAGAAGTTGTATTTTTAGGCCTAAAAACAACAAAGATTAGAGATTATAAAGGAGCAACAAAAATAATATCAAATCACAACATGGATAAAATAATTAATTATAGCCTACATGACTCATTAGCTGTAGTAGATATAGGAACAAGTTATGAGAATACAACAGAAGAAATAGAAAAAGTATTAACTGACTTAGCAACTAACCTAAAAGGAAAAATAAAAGATGCCACTGGTGACATTGAAATTTTAGGAATAAATAGACTTGCAGATTCAGCTGTTGAATATCGAGTTACTGTACCAGTAAAACCTATGAAACATATAGAAACTGAAAGATTCTTACGCAAAGAAATAAAAGATGCCTTTGATAAATCAGGAATAAATATCCCATATCCACAAATAGAGGTGCACAATGGAAAATAAAGAATATACAATAGGAACAAAAGTCATCATGAAAAAGCAACATCCTTGTGGAACTAACTTATGGGAAATAACTAGACTAGGAGCTGACATAAAAATAAAATGTCTAAACTGTGGTAGAACAGTACTAATACCTAGAATTGATTTTAATAAAAAAATTAAGAAAATAATTACAGAGGAGGAATAAAATGTTTCAAAAGAAAAAACTCCGCTTAAAGAAATTTTATTTCCATCCAACAACAACCTTAATCCTCTTAACATTTGGCCTAATAATTTTAAGTGCTATATTATCAGGATTAGAAATGCAAGCTACATATAATACAGTAAATATTAATACAAAAGAACTAGAACCAACACTAATAGCTGTTGAAAATATGTTAAGCTTTGATGGAATAAAATATATCATAAGTAGTGCAACAAGAAACTTTATTAGTTTTGCCCCATTGGGAACATTATTAATATCATTACTTGGTTTAACCATTGCCGAATCAACTGGAATGTTAGAAACTATTACCAGAAGAAAACTAAAAAAAATGCCAAAAAATGCCCTAACATTTATTTTGATCTTTGTTGCAACAATTTCATCATTAATTAACGAAGTTGGTTATGCAATACTAATACCTTTAGCAGCCTTAATATACTTCATGAATGATAGAAATCCAATTCTTGGTATTGTAACAGCATTCGTAGGAGTTGCCTTTGGCTATGGTGTATCAATATTTGTAGGAACAATGGAATCATCCCTAATAGAATATACAAAAAATGCTACACTTTTAGTTGATGATACAGCCCATATAGCCCTAACTTCAAATCTTATCTTTATAATAGCTGCTTCAGTTATACTATCAATAGTAGGAACCATTATAATTGAAAAAATAATAGCACCAAAGATAGGAAAATATAAAAAAGATGAAGAAATGGCTCAAACAGAAAAATATAGTCTTGTTAATAATGAAGAAACACAACAAATTGAATTAGAAAAAGAAAAATATGAAAAAACAGGACTAAGATATGCATTAATTACTGGAACTATAGTCTTATTGTTATTCATCTGGTCACTAATTCCGAATCTACCATACTCTGGTTTATTACTAGATATGTCTGAGACAACATATTTAAATCAAGTATTTGGCGAAAATGCCTACTTTCAAAACGCTTTTACATACTTAGTATCACTTTTCTTCTTTCTAACAGGCATTGCTTATGGGATAGGAGCACATACAATAAAAAGTGATTCAAAACTAATAGAAAAAGCAAGTGATAATTTTTCAAAACTAGGTAGTATGTTTATTCTAATGTTTGTTGCCGCTCAATTTATAGCAATATTTAAAAAGACAAATATAGGTACAGTAATAGCTTGCTGGCTAGCAAATGCTTTAGAAATATTAGACTTTACTGGTATACCTTTAATTATAGTAACTCTAATATTTATAGCTATAGCAAACATATTCTTAACAGGTACTGCATCAAAATGGATGATATTTGCTCCGATAGTTGTACCAAAGTTTTTACAGTCAAACATTTCACCAGAGTTTGCACAAATAGTAATGCGTGCTGGTGACTCAATGACTAAAGGTTTCACACCTATATTAGCAGCCTTTATTATATATCTAGGCTATCTAAATATATATAACTTAAATAAAAATAGACCATACTCAATTAGTAAATCCATGAAATTAATAACACCATATTTCTTATTAATTTCCCTAACTTGGATTTTATTGATAGTAGGTTGGTACATATCAGGTCTTCCAATAGGACCAGGAGTATATCCAACACTATAGCACCCGTTTGGGTGTTTTTAATTTTTATATTTAAAAAGAAAAACTTATGATATAATAGGACAAGAAAAGAGGAATTTATATGAGTTTAACAGCTGGAATAGTGGGCCTACCAAATGTAGGAAAATCAACTTTATTTAATGCAATAACTAATCAAAAAATATTAGCTGAAAACTATCCATTCGCAACAATAGAGCCAAATGTTGGAGTAGTAACAGTACCAGATGAAAGAATGGATAAATTAAAAGAAATGTATGATCCAAATAAATTTATACCAACAGCATACGAATTTACAGATATTGCGGGTTTAGTAAAAGGAGCTTCACAAGGAGAAGGTTTAGGTAATAAATTCCTATCTCACATACGTGAAGTAGATGCCATAGTAGAAGTAGTAAGATGCTTTGATGATGGAAAAATAATCCATGTAGAAGGAAATATAGATCCAATTAGAGACATTGAAACAATCAATCTAGAACTAGCTATAGCCGATTTAGATGTCATTAATAATAGATTAGAACGTGTTGCTAAAAAAGCCCGTACTACAAAGAATAAAGATGATTTATTAGAAGTAGAAGTCCTAGAAAAGTGTAAAAAAGCCTTAGAAGAAAATACACCAATAAGACAATTAGGCTTAAATGAAGAGGAAAAGAAAATAATAAAGTCTTATAGCTTTTTAACATTAAAACCAATAATATATCTTGCTAATATAAAAGAAAGTGAACTTGGTAATCCAGACAATGAATACGTAAAAGTAGTAAAAGATTATGCTGCTAAAGAAAATGCTAAAGTAGTTAGTCTTTGTGCAAAAGTAGAGGAAGAACTAAGTGAACTATCAAAAGAAGATAAAAAAGAAATGCTAGAAGGACTAGGATTGGATGCATCAGGATTAGATAAACTAATAACCGCAACATATGACATTCTAGGTCTAGCAACATATTTTACTGTTGGAAAAGATGAAGTACGTGCTTGGACATTTAAAAAAGGCATGAATGCAAAACAATGTGCTGGTATAATTCATACAGATTTTGAAAAAGGATTTATCCGTGCCGAAGTAATTTCATATACTGACCTGATTGAACTTGGGAGTGAATTAAAAGTAAAAGAAGCAGGAAAAGCTAGACTAGAAGGAAAAGAGTACTTAATGCAAGATGGAGATATATGTCATTTTAGATTTAACGTATAAAAACAGTATCTTTTTCTTTATAAAGGATAAGAAAAAATGAAAAAAGAATTAATAATTTTTGAAACAAACAATAAAGATGGTATTATGAGTAGAAGTAAAAAGTTTTATCCAGATACTTACAGTGAAGAAGATATAAAACACGACTTTTTAAAAGTACGTCAAAAAGTAGGCAAAAAATACGGCTTTTCAGGACTAAAAATACTTCAGCCTGCTCAAAAAGACGTAGAGGCAAATATTGATTATCTAGATGGGACATATAAAAAAATAGATAACACCTGTTTAATAAAAGAAGATCTATGGTATGAAACAATACCGGCTGATATATTAGTAATTGACAGTAATTACCCAAATATCGTCATTGGTCATAGAGCCGCAGATTGTCCTGTAATAATAGCCGAAGATAGAAAAAACAAAGTAGTAGCAGTTTCTCATTCTGGAGCCTTACAAATAAATAGAAAAGTCCCAATGTATACCATAAATGCACTAAAAAAAGAATTTGGCAGCAATCTAAATGATATATATGTCTATATTGGTAGTTGCATAAAAAAATCTTCATACATTTATGACCGCTATCCAAACTGGGCAACAAATGAATCTGTATGGAAAAATTGTATAGAAAAAAAGAACAATTTATATCATATTGACTTAGTAACCGCAATAATTAATCAGTTAGATATACCTAAAGACCATATTACAATAAGTCCTATTGATACATATAAAGACACTAATTATTATTCACATTTATCAGAAATAAGAAAAGAGTCTAAACCAATAGGTCAAAATTTTATTGGAGCATTTTATAAAATAGTAGAATAATAAAAATTAAGTAATAAACTATACCATAATATTATAAAAATAACAAAAAAATATAGACAAGGAAACATACATTTGTTATAATACAACCGAGTATTTAAAATACTCCTTGCTGTAATTACAGCCGAATAGTCCAAAAGGAGGTGTGAAAAATGAATAAATATGAAGTTATGTTTATCGTTAGACCTGATATGGAGGAAGCAGAAATTAAAAAGACTGCAGAAGACATGAAAAAAGTTTTAACTGATAATAAGGCTAAACTTATAGAAGAAAAGCCATTAGGTCAAAAAGAATTAGCTTATGAAATCAATAAATTTAAAACTGGATACTATTACTTATACGTAGTAGAAGCAGATAGTGCAGCTGTAAATGAATTTGATCGTGTTGCTAGAATCAATGAAAGCCTACTTCGTCATTTAGTTGTAAAAGTAGAAGACTAAGAAAAAGAGGTATAATATGAATAAAGTATTTTTAATAGGAAGACTAACAAGAGATCCAGAATTAAGATACACTGGTAACAACACTCCAGTAGCATCATTTACATTGGCTGTAAATAGACCATTTTCTAACCAAGCAGGTGAAAGAGAAGCTGACTTTATACCAATAGTAGTTTGGAGAAAACAAGCAGAAAATGTTAAAAATTATTTAGCACAAGGAAGCCAAGCTGCAGTTGAAGGCCGCATTCAAGTAAGATCATATGATGACCAATCTGGTCAAAAAAGATATGTTACAGAAGTAATTGCCGATAATGTTGAATTCTTAGGATCAAGATCTTCCGCAAATAATTCAAATAATTCATCTTCAAACAGCCAATCAGCAGTTGGACCAACACCTTATGACTTTGGCGACACAAAAGAGCCAAAAGGAACAGATGTAGATAGTAATCCATTTGCAGACTTTGGTGCTAGCATCGAAATAAGTGATGATGAATTACCATTCTAAAAAGGAGGATAAACAATGGCAGAATTTAATCGTAGAAAGAAAAAAGTTTGTATGATGTGCACAAAAAATGCAGTAGTTGATTATAAAGATCCAGAAACTTTAAAAAGATATACAAATGAAAAAGGTAAAATCGTACCAAGACGTGTAACAGGAAACTGTGCTTTACATCAAAGATATATTGCTAAACAAATTAAAAGAGCACGTGCAATAGCATTAATGCCTTATACAAGATAATAGTGTACCAGAAATGGTATGCTTTTTTATTAGACAAAATAGGCAAACTATTATATAATATAGTTGACATTTGATAGGAGGCCATATGAAAATTATTGATAAAAGAAGAGAACTAAATAAAGCAATACGTGGAAGCAAAAACGTATTTTTAATGGCTCATAGGGACCTAGATTTAGATGCACTTGGAAGTTGTATCGGACTTAGTACTGTATTAAGCCAAAAAAAGAAAAACTGCTACATAATAATAGATGATAAAAACCATGAATTAGGTGTTGAAAAAGTATTAAGAGAACTAGAAGGCTGTATAAAAATAATAAAAAGTGAAGATATAGATAAGTACTTATATCCAAAATTATCAAAAAATCTTTTAATCATATTAGATACAAATAAAACTGAATTAGTACAGAGTAAAGAACTATTGAAAAAAATAGAAAATAAGGTTATTATAGACCATCATGACACATCAAAAACAACGATAAAAGGTGCTCTTACAATAATAGACAATGAGGTATCCAGTGCCTGTGAGATGATAGCGGAGTTAATAGAATACTATGACGTTGAATTAGAACCATATTACGCTACTGTTTTATTATCAGGAATCGTTTTAGATACCAATAACTTCACATTAAAAACAACAGCAGAAACATATTATGCTGCATACTACCTATCAAGTTTAGGTGCCAGTGCTAAAAAAGTACAATACCTATTAAAACAAGACATAATGGAATACACCGAAAGACAAAAACTACTAGCTGATATTCAAACCATAAACAATAGAATAGCTTTTACAAAAGCAACACCATATACAATATATAGAAGAGAGGACTTAGCTAAAGTTGCTGATACATTACTATTCTTTAATAATATAGAAGCATCATTTGTCATTGGTAAAATTGGTAAAGATACCGTAGGAATTAGCGCCAGAAGCCTAGGTAACTACAACATAAGTAAAATATTAGAAAAACTAGGTGGTGGCGGTGATACATACAATGGAGCTGCTAGATTTGAAAAGACAACTATAAGTAAAGTTGAACAAATGTTGAAAAAAGAAATACAAGATCAGGAGGGTGAATAGTATGGAAGTAATTTTTATCAAAGATTTAAAAAATCAAGGTAAGAAAGGACAAATTAAAAACGTAAAAGATGGATATGCTCAAAACTTTCTTATCAAAAATGGTTATGCCGTAGCGAAAACTAAAGAAAACTTATCAAAACTTGAACATGAAAAAGAGAAAAAAGCTGACGAAGATTTAAAAAATAAAAAATTAGCTGAAGAACTAAAAGCAAAACTTGATAAAGAAGTATTAGAATTCAAAGTAAAAACTGGTGAAAACGATAGAGTATTTGGAAGCATCAGTCAAAAACAAATAAAAGATAGCCTACAAGAGAAAGGTTACAAAATAGAAAAGAGTCAAATAGATAATAGTAATCAAATATCATCACTTGGCTTTCATAATGTAAACATAAATATATACGGAAATATTAAAGCAACCGTAAAAGTACATCTAGTAAAGTGAGGTGATGTCTAATGGCTAACAAAATAATGCCAAATAACTTAGAAGCAGAAGAGTCAGTCTTAGGAGCATGTTTCTTATCAAAGTATGCCTTACAAAAAGCAACTGAAAGTCTACTACCAGAATCTTTCTATAGTGAAAAAAATGCTAAAATATTTACAGCCATGATGGATTTGGCAGAAGAAAAAACACCTATAGATTTAACAACAATAACCAGCCATCTAAAAAAGAAAAATGAGCTTAATGAAGTTGGTGGAGTAGAATACTTAACAGAAATATTAAACTTTGTACCAACAGCAAGTAACGTTGATTACTATATTCAAAATGTAGAAGAAACAGCTATTTTAAGAAGACTTATAGAAACAGCTAATGATATAGCAACAGAAGGATATAGAACAGATGAAACAGTAAATGAAATATTAGATAGTTCAGAAAAGAAAATATTAAGTATTGTTAAAAATAGAAAATCTAGTGAATTTAGAAGTATTAAAGATGTTTTATTAAAAACTCAGTCTGACTTGGAGCGTTTATCAGAAAATAAGAGTGAAATTACCGGTTTAGCAACTGGTTGGTATGACTTAGATAAACTAACAACAGGACTACATCCTAATGAATTCATCATTATAGCAGCAAGACCAGCAATGGGAAAAACAGCTTTTGCACTTAATCTCGCAACACATGCCGCTATGACTCAAGATAAAAGCGTCGCTGTTTTTAACTTAGAAATGAGTGCTGAGCAATTGGCGATGCGTATTTTATCTTCCCTTGGTCAATTAGAAGGATTCAAACTACGTACCGGTAATTTAATGAATAATGACTGGAAAAGAATAAATGAAGCAGTCTCACAATTATCCAATACAAACTTAGTAATTGATGATACACCAGGTATTACAATAGGTGAAATTAGAGCTAAATGTCGTAGACTAGCAAGTAGTGAAAAAGGCTTAAGCCTAGTTATAATCGATTACTTACAACTAATTTCCGGTGGTAAAAACTATGGAGCAAATCGTCAACAAGAAGTATCAGATATTTCACGTAGTTTAAAAACACTTGCTATGGAATTAAATGTTCCAATAATAGCGTTATCACAGTTATCAAGAAGTGTAGAAGGAAGAGAAGATAAGAGACCATTAATGAGTGACTTAAGAGAATCAGGCTCAATCGAGCAAGATGCTGATATTGTAGCTTTCTTATATCGTGATGACTATTACAATAAAGAAGCACGTACAGAAGATAATACAAGTATAAGTGAATTAATAATAGGAAAACATCGTAATGGACCAACCGCAACAATAGAATTACTATTCAAAAAGAACACTTCAACATTCTTAAACTTAAAAAGAGAGAATAAGGAGGTCAACTAGTGAAAAAAAATAAATTATCAATAATTTTATCAATAACATTAGTACTAAGTCTTTTTCTAGTAACTGGTTTTACTCCTAAAAGACTAACAACACATACTGTTTACCATGTATATTTAAAAGGTGAATCTTTAGGTATAATTAAATCAAAACAAAGTCTCGAAGAGTACATCAATAAAAAACAGTCAGAAGTAAAGAAAAAATATAATGTAAATAAAGTATATATTCCATCAGATCTAGATATTGTCAAAGAAATAACATATGATAATGACTTAACATCAGTAGAAAAAATATACAATAAAATAAAAGATATTTCACCATTTACTATCTCTGGTTATGCCGTTACTATAAAAGGTTTAGACACTAAAGATACAGATGGAAAAAAAATAAAAGGTAAAAAACAAGTAATATATGTTCTAGAAAAAGAAGTTTTCCAAGAAGCAGTAGAAAACATCGTAAAATCATTTGTACCAACAGAAGATTATGAAGCATTTGCAAATGATACACAAAAGGAAATAGACAAAACTGGTAAAATAATAGAAAAAATATATATTGAAAACACCATAACGATAAAACAACAAAAAATACCTATAGATAAAGAAATATATCAAGATTCAAAAGAATTAAGTAAATATTTATTATTTGGAACAACGTCAGAACAACAAAAATATATAGTTCAACCAGGAGATACAATAGAAGACGTAGCTTTTAATAATAAAATATCAACAGAAGAATTTTTAATAGCAAATCCTAGTATCAGTAGTGCTAATAGTTTATTATACTCAGGACAAGAAGTAACCTTAGGTATTTTAAAACCACAGTTCAATGTTGTAGAATGGGACTACGTAGTTACAGAAGAAGAAAAGAAATTTACTACAGAAACAAGATACGATAATGATAAATACGTAGGTTATACAGAAATTGCTCAAAAGGGAGTAAATGGATTAAACAAAGTAAGTAATAAAGTACAAAAAGTTAATGGTGAAATTACAAGCTTAGTTAATGTAGAAACTGAAACTATTAGAGAACCTATAACTGAAATAATCATAAAAGGTGGTAAAAAGTCCAGTTATTATGGATATGGAGCCGTTCTTCCTACCAAAGGAGAATGGGGCTGGCCTGCATCTTGTTCATCAATATCATCATCTTTTGGATACAGATGGGGAACATTGCATGATGGTACTGATATAGCAGGTTGTGGCTATGGTTCAAATATATTTGCGGCACAATCAGGTACCGTTGTAGAGTCAAAAAAGAAAACCGGTTCTTATGCCGGTGGCTATGGAGACAATGGTGAATACATAACAATAGACCATCATAACGGATACTACACTCTATACGCACATTTGTGTCCAGGATGTAGATACGTTAGTGTTGGAGATACAGTGACAAAGGGACAAGTCATTGGTGGCATGGGACAGACAGGAATGGCAACAGGAGTTCATTTACACTTCTCATTATGGCAAGGATATCCATACCGTTCTGGAAGTAGAGCTCTAAATGCTATGAACTATTATTAATGAAATTCAAAGTAATAGCGTCCGGATCTAAAGGAAACAGCACAGTTGTATTTACTAATAATACCAAAATAGTAATAGACATGGGAATTTCCTATCTAACTCTAAAAAAGAGTTTAGAAGAGGATTCCCTTTCTTTAGATAATTTTACCGGAATTTTAATAACCCATTGCCATAAAGACCATATAAACGGTCTAGCGTCCTTAATAAAACATACAAAACTAAAAATATACATTCCAGAAAAAATGTATGATAGTCTAAAAGAAGTAGTAGAAAAAGAATCATGTGTATTTATAGATGACAAATTTTCTATTGGCGACTTAAATATAGAATTAATTCATACATCACATGATACTCCATCATCAGTAGGATACATAATTGAAAATAATCAAAAAACACTTGTTTATGTAACAGACACAGGCTATATAAATAGAAAATTCTTAGCTAGAATGACTAAAAAAGACTGTTATATAATAGAAAGTAATCATGATGAAAAAATGTTAATGGATGGTCCGTATCCAAGATTTTTAAAAGAAAGAGTAATTAGTGATAAAGGCCATTTATCAAATACTACAACAGCTAAATATCTTCAAAAAATAATTGGGGATAATACTAAAAATATAGTACTAGCTCACCTAAGTGAAACAAATAACACCGAAGAGTTAGCCTTAACTACTGTAAAAGACACAATAAACAATAATAACATAAACATTATTGTTGCGCATCAACATGATCCTAGTCCTGTAATAGAGGTGTAATATGATTAAAATAATTGCGATAGGTAGCATAAAAGAAAAATATTTAAAAGAAGCCATTGCTGAATACCAAAAAAGACTTCAAAAATATACAAGTCTTGAAATAATAGAGTTAAAAGACGAAAGTTTTGATGATATAGACAAAACTCTTAACAAAGAAGCCGAAAAAATAAAGAAACATATATCAGAAAAAGACTACATTATAACCCTAGAAATTGAAGGAAAACAACTAGACTCAGTAGAATTTTCTAAAAAGTTAGAAAATATTCAATTAGAAACAAGTAATATCACCTTTATCATTGGTGGCAGTTATGGACTAAGTGCTGAGACAAAAGAAATGTCTAATTATCATTTATCAATATCAAAAATGACATTTCCACATCAACTATTCAGAGTAATATTATTAGAACAAATATATAGGGCATTTAAAATAAAAAATAACGAAAGTTATCATAAGTAGGGGGAATCATCTATGATAGGAAATAAGTGGGATACCATATTAAAAGAAGAGTTTGAAAAAGATTATTTCAAAGAATTAATGAAATTTATTAGCCAAGAATATCAAAATAAAACTATCTATCCTAAACAAAGTGATGTTTTTAACGCCTTCCGTTATACAGATTTTGACAATGTAAAGGTTGTAATTCTTGGTCAAGATCCTTATCATGGACCTAATCAAGCCGAAGGATTATCCTTTTCTGTAAGTAATGATGTCCTAAAACCGCCGTCATTGAAAAACATTTTTAAGGAACTAGAAAGTGATTTGCAAATACCATTTCCGGAACAAAATTCACTTAAGTCTTGGGCAAAAGAGGGAGTTCTTCTATTGAATGCAGTCTTAACTGTAGAAGAACATAACCCAACTTCTCATAAAAATCATGGCTGGGAAACATTTACTGATGATATTATAAAAATAATTAATAATAAAAAAACACCAGTAGTGTTTATCTTATGGGGCTCATATGCTAGAAACAAAAAAAGTCTAATTACTAATCCAATACATTATGTAATTGAATCTCCACATCCTTCGCCATTTTCAGCATATTCCGGTTTCTTTGGTAGTAAACCATTTTCTAAAACAAATAACTTTTTAAAAAGCAAAGGTTTAAAAGAAATAAACTGGCGCATAGAATAAAAAAAGGACTTCAATTCGAAGTACCTTTTATTTTTGTGTTTGAACAGCTGTAATAGCAATAACTCCAAGTATATCGTCTACGCTACAACCACGAGATAAATCATTAACTGGAGCAGTCAAACCTTGGCAAATAGGACCATATGCTTGAGCCTTAGCCAAACGTTGTACTAATTTATATCCAGAGTTACCTGCATCTAAGTCAGGAAAAATTAAAACATTAGCCTTACCAGCAATTACACTTTCAGGAGCCTTACTTCTAGCAACCTCTGGTACAATTGCGGCATCAACTTGAAATTCACCATCCATATTATAATTAGGATATTTCTCATTTGCATATTTTACAGCACTAATAACTTTATCAACATCTGCATGTTTTGCACTACCTTTTGTTGAATGAGATATGAAAGCAACAAAAGGCTCAGCCTTAGTAAGAAGTTTGAAACTATCAGCACTTTCTTTTGCGATACTAACAAGTTCTATATCAGTAGGATTTTGTACTAGTCCAGAATCAGCAAAAATAAATGTTCCATTCAAACCATAATCACAGTTAGGTACACACATCAAAAAGAAAGCAGATACCAAGTCAACATCTTTCCTAGCTTTAATTATTTGCAAAGCTGGACGTAAAGTATCAGCTGTAGAATGACAGGCGCCAGATACAATACCATCCGCTCTACCTAATTTTACTAGCATACAAGCAAAATACATATAGTTATTATACAATAAATTACTAGCCTCATCATAAGTTAAACCTTTATCTTTCCTCAAAAGATAAAATTCATTAACCATATTTTCTGTATCAAGATACGTACTTGGATTTATTACTTCAATCCTTTCAATCCCTTCAATATTAAACTTTCTAATTTTCTCACTATCACCAATGACAACAATTTTAGCAAGCCCTTCATCAGTAGCTTTAACAGCAGACCTAAGTACTCTTTCATCCATAGACTCAGGTAAAACTATAGTCTTAATATTATTTTTAGCTCTTTCTTTAATATTATTAATAAAACTCATATCTCATCCTTCTACCTATCTTTTAATATTTCAAACATTTCTCTTTTTTCATCAGAGTAAAAACTTTTCTTCTTATATCTTCTAAAAAAACCAACAATATTAGAAGGAAAAGAAACAACTAAACTATTAAAAACTATTACAGCGTCATTATAAAATTTGACAGATCCAGAAAGTTCAATTTCATTCTTTTTTAATTCTTCTAAAATACTATTTAAAGCATCACTTTTAAGTAACTTTTCATTTTCATCTATAGTTTTTAATAAATCATTATAATTTTTTCTTAATAAATCATTAAATTCAAAATGATTTAGAGCATCAGGATTTATATTTAAAACCTCAGGTAAAAATTCTTCTATTTTTAATTCCTTAATAATAATAGGACAAGTTCTTTCTAATAAATCTTTTTTAGTATGTAACAAAACATCTATATTATTTTCAGCTTCTTCTATTTTAATAATTGCAAACTGAAACTTATTATTAATTATACTAATAAAAATCAGAATAAGAGCCATTCCCACAACAATGCCAAGAATTATTTCTAACATAAAACCACCTCTAATTATTACAATTATATCAAAATAGTGTTTTATAAACAACTTCATAAAAGAACAAAAGACAAATTTCAATTGAAAAAAATTTCAATTTGTCATTTTTTTGTCGCCACCAATCAAATTTTCTACTTCACGGATAGAGTAACTTCTATTCTCTATAGGCTTAAATTTGCAATAGTCGCTACCGTACTCATTTTTATTTTTAATTATTTTTTCTTTTTTTTCTTACTTTGAACTTTCCTATAAGATAAAGAATTAAAGTTTTTGCCTTTAATTCTTTTGGTATAGATTCGATTCTATCAAATCCTTTTTAATTCAATAATAGCTTAAAAATACTCTCATTATATATAAAAAAAGTCAAATATTATGACCTTTTTTACATACCTAAAAGATGTGATAAACCTAATAATAATCCTAGTAATAAAAAGAAAAGTGTAATACTTAATCCAGCAATAGCACCAGACTTAGCAAATTGTGCATGATACTCTTTATTCTTTTTATCTAGGAAAAAGTAATATAATGCAATACCGACTGGAAAGCAGAATATTCCACATATCAATAATAATATACGATCTTCAATATCAATTTTTCCAGCATAAATATCTTTTTCCTTTTCCATATGACACGCCTCCTACAATAATTATAGCATGAAATTATGAAGCCGTATAGTTATTATTTTTTTCATCAAAAGTTTGGTCAGTGCTACTAGGCTCCGTTCCTTTTATAAAGTACATCATCTTCTTTTTTGGACTAGAGTCAGATGCTGGTTTCCCAGAAATAGGATCAACTAATACTGCCGATATATTATCCGGCATTTCATACCAAGCATCTTCCTTACCCAGTTCATATGCTTCAATTGATTTATACCATATATCTCTAGCGTACTTATAGTCAGACTTATCAATATTCCTATTATCATCATAGCCAGCCCAAACTGCCGTAACAACATCACTATTAAAGCCAATATACCAAGTATCAGTATTAGTAGTACCAGACTTAAGTCCATATTTATGTGTTAACTTAGAAGCTAAATTTATTGCGGTAGGATAATTATAATCAATATAATCTTTATCATAAGTAGCTGTCAATAAATTATTAAGAATAAAAACTAAACTAGCATTTAAGACTAATTCCTTTTTATTATCTGCCTTATACAAAACTTTACCAGATGCATCAACAACTTTTTCAATCAAATGACCATTAACTTTATATCCCAGATTGGCAAAAGCAGAGTAGCCAGAGGCCATTTCAACAATACTGATTTCATTAGTACCTAAAGGTAGGGAAGGAACACTTTCTAGTTTAGAAGTAATGCCAACTCTTCTAGCAACATTAATAAGAGCATCTTCTCCAAGAAAAAGATGAGTTTTAACAGCATAAATATTTTCTGAGTAAGCAATAGCAGTACCCATGGAAATAGGCTTATTACCATATATATTATTATAATTACTTGGTGAATAAGGCTCTTGATTACTAAAAGTAAAAGTCGTTTTTTCACTAGTAAAAGCCGAGCTAGACGTAAAACCATTTTCTAAAGCGGCATAATATAAATAAGGTTTCATAGTAGAGCCAACTTGTCTTTTTGAAGATATAACCCGATTATAAGAAGATTTATTATAATTTTTACCACCAAGTAAAGCAATTATTGCGCCATTATTAGGATTCATCATTACTGCTGAAGCTTCAATTTCTGAAGTATCAGGAATACTTTCTTTAACATTTTTCTCAAGTATACGTTGAGCATTTAAATCTAAATTAGTATATATTTTTAAACCTTTACTATCACTATAAGATAAAGGAATAGAGTCAATATTTTTCAACTCTTCCAAAACAGCATCCTGATAATACATTACACTAGTTAATTCTTCAGAATCATCTGCACCAGAAAACTTAAGTTCTTCATTATAAGCTTCATTTTTTTCATCTTCACTAATAACATTATTTTTAACAAGTAACTCCAATATAGTCAATTGTCTTTCTTTCGCAAGATCAAAATTAATAATTGGTGAATAATTAGCTGGAGACTTAGGAATACCTGTTAAAATACTTGCCTCAGCCAAGTCTAAATCCTTTGCCGACTTATTAAAATAAAACTTACTAGCATTTTCAATACCATACATACCATGTCCATAATTAATAGTATTTAAATATCCCTCTAATATTTCATCTTTAGAATAGTTAGCCTCTATTTTCATTGTATACCACATTTCATCCCATTTTCTTTTCCAAGTCTTATCAAAATCCAAGAAAAGATTTTTAGCATATTGTTGTGTAATAGTAGAAGCTCCCTGCATAGTCTTTCCAGATGTTATATTTATATAGCTTGCTTTCAATATTCTTAAAATATCAAATCCAAAATGTTTATAAAAATTCTTATCCTCAGTATAAATAGTAGACTTAATAACATTATCAGATATTTCATCTAAACTAACCCAGGCTTTCGACTCATTACCTTGAAAAAACACTGTATCTGTAGAGTCATACAATGTAATATTATTAGCACTATATATCTCAGGCTTAGGAGAGGTTTTAATATAAACAAATATTCCGACACATAATAAAACTAGGAGTATCATCCCGTACTTAAAAATTTTAAAAAAAGTCTTTTTCAAGTGCATCTCTCCCTTCTTTATTAGTATTAAATGAAAAAAAATAAAATATGTATGAAAAATTAATGAATTGTGCTATAATCTAAACTATAAATTTAAGGCGGTGGTACTATGCCTAAAACAAAAGTAAAAATTACTACAAAGTCAAATAATATTACTGATACATATGAAATAAAAGCTTTATTAAAAGATAATAAATTAATGTATTATGAGCCAAATAAAACCAAAGTGATTTTTGATTATGAAAATAATATATTAACTAGAAATAATAAAGATATATCAATGGAATATAAGTTTGACTTAGAAAATAAAACAATAGGTTATATAGAAGTAAAAGAATTAGGGAAATCCTTAAATTTAAATATTAAAACAAAACAGTTCCTATCAGATAATAAAAATATTGATTTAGTATTTTTTGTAGAAGAAGAAGAGATTTGTTACAAACTGGAGGTGTTAGAATGAGTCTTATTAAAACAATAGAAAAAGAAATTAAAAATATTATTGAAAGTTCAGGATACAGCCTAGAAAACTTTGTATTACAACCATCATCAAGACCAGATTTAGGCCAATATCAAATAAATGATTCCATGGTGCTAGCTAAAAAGTATGGTAAAAATCCAAGAGATATTGCCAATGATATTGTAAAAGAATTAGAAAAAGATAAAAGATTTACAAATATAAATATAGCTGGTCCAGGTTTTATAAATATAAGTTTAACTGATGAATATCTTACTGAGTTATTAAATATGATAAATACTGATATCACTTCAGTTATAGATAAAAAAGAGCCAAAGAAGATAATTTTGGATTACGGTGGCGCAAATGTCGCTAAAGCATTACACGTCGGTCACTTAAGAAGTGCAAATATTGGCGAAGCTTTAAAGAGATTATCAACATTACTAGGATATGAAGTTTTAGGTGATGCTCATTTAGGAGATTATGGAAGACCATTAGGATTTGTTGTTTTAGAAATAAAAAAACGGTATCCAAACTTACCATATTTTGATCCAAATTACACTGGCGACTATAGTGAAATAGAACTGCCTATAACAAATGAAGAACTAGAAAAAATATATCCAGAAGCATCTAGAAAAGCAAAAGAAGATGAAAGCTACTTAGAAGAAGGTCGTGATGTAACTGCTAAAATCCAAAATCATGTACCAGGATATTATGACTTATGGAAAAAAGTTGTTGATATATCAAAAGCAGATATTAAAAAGGTATATGATGACCTTAATGTTCATTTTGAGCTATGGCAAGGAGAAAGTGACGCTGCTGAATACTTTAATGAATTAGAAAAATTCTTTGAAAAATCAGGTGTCTTAATAGAGAGTTCAGGAGCTAAAATCATTGAAGTAAAAGAAGAAACTGATAAAGCACCAATGCCACCATTACTATTTGTAAAATCAAACGGAACATTGTCATATGAAACAACTGATTTAGCAACCATTCTTGAAAGAAAGAAGAATTATAATCCAGATGAAATCTGGTATTTAACAGATGCAAGACAAGAATTACATTTTATACAAGTATTTAGAGCAGCTAAAAAAGCAAAACTAGTAAATGATGATATAAAACTAGTTTGGTTTGGCTTTGGTACTATGAATGGTAAAGACGGTAAACCATTTAAAACAAGAGATGGTGGCGTAATGTCTTTAAAAGGATTAATCAACTTAATTTATGATGAGACAATAAAAAGAATTAATCCAGAAACAGTTAGTGAAGATGAAAAAGAAAAAGTTGCTAAAACTGTTGCTATAGCAGCCTTAAAATATGCTGACTTCCTACCATACCGTGGTACAGATTATATCTTCGAAGTTGAAAAATTTGCTGACTTAGAAGGAAAAACAGGACCATATTTACTATATTCTACAATTAGAATGAAGTCTCTTTTAAATAAAGCAAAAGATATAAAACAAGAAAAAGCAACAACTATCACAACATCTTCAGAAAGAGAAATTATCTTAAATCTTTTAAATTTACCAAGAGTATTAGATAAAGCTTTAGAAGTAAAATCATTAAATGATATAGCAGAATATCTTTACAAATTAACTTCTCAATACAACAAATTCTACTCAGAAAATAAAATAATTACTGAAGAAAATGAAAATATAAGAGAAACTTGGTTAATCCTAACAACAGTTGTATATAATATAAACATGTTACTACTAAACACATTAGGAATATCTGTTCCTGAAAAAATGTAAAAAAGTGTTGTAATTAAAAACGATATATGATATAAGTTTATTGGTAATTTTTTTACCCAGTCAAATATAAAGTTTATACATATAATGTGTTTAAATATAGGAGGTCCATATGAGTATAAAAAAGATGACAAAGGATGAATTGGAATTATTATCAAATAAAGATATAACAAATTTAATATTAGAAGAAAGTAAAAAGCCAATAAATACAGCAGATTTATTCAAAAAATTAATTAAATTATTAGAATTACCAGAAAGTACATTTGAAGCTAAAATAGCTGATTACTATACTGCTCTTAGTACAGACAAAAGATTCATCTTATTGGAAGATGGTACTTGGGATTTACGTAGTCGTCATACATCAGATAAAGTCGTTAAAATAACAGACGAGGACGATGAAGAAAGTGAAGAAAACAAAGAAGATGTAGAAGAAGACATGGAAGAAGATGACGAAGATTCATACGATGATAAAGACGATGAAGATTATAGCGACGACACCAACGAAGAACTAAAAGATTTAGTTGTAATTGATGAAGACGAATTAGAACTAGAACAATAATTTCTAGTTTTTTTGACTAAAACTGTGATATAACCCGAGTTTGACAGTTATTTAGAAGTTAAAATCCCACTTTCCCTTTATTTATATG
>CAVKYO010000024.1:0-10434 GCA_963660495.1 Acidaminococcus fermentans | reverse complement strand
ATAGTACAACACGCAAAAAAGGGCTTTTGCCCTTTTTTTATAATGGTTTGCGGAGCTTTGCTGCAAAACTAAAGACTATAACTAATTCTACCATAATTACAATAAAAATTAAAGTATTAATTTATTATATTGTAGCGTTACTAGAATCACTTGTAAAATTAACAAATCTATTTTCACTATTACTATCAGGTATCATTTCAGGTACTGCACCAAGATTACTATTAATCATCGTTGGCTCAGTAGCATTAAACCATACATTAACAATATCAACATTATTACTCATTGGTCTAGGATTAGGTATATCTATATACATTGAAACTGGTACTTTAAAAGCATTACCAAAGGCAATACAATTACCTGGTTTCAAATTCTTTAATTGTTGCACTATCTCCATTGAAATATTTGGAACCATGTTCTTAATATACTCTAAATCTTTAGGATGTAGCGTTCTAAGTATTACAAAGTTAGAACATTGTGAAATACAAGTATCTGAAAGTTCACTAGGACGTTGTGTAATTAATCCTAAAAAAATACCATATTTACGTCCTTCCTTAGTAATTCTTTCAAATATATTATATCCAAGTAAATCAACATCATTATCTTTAATAACATATCTATGTGCCTCTTCAATAATAATATGAAATGCTCTACTACCTCTTGGTACTGTATTACTCGCAACATTAAATAACATTCTAGAAACTATCTTAGTAATTACTTTAGCAGTTCTATCATCAACGTAGTTAATATTAAAGTTAACTATTTGACACTTACTTCCATCATTAGCGTAAAGTAAACTATTAACATATTCATCCATTGTAATATATCTAGGATAAGAGAAAAATTCTTTATATTCACTATTTACAAGTGTATGTAATCTAACACTTAAAATATTAGCGTAGTCAAATACTTTTGAACTTTTTAAAATACCTTCATTAATAAGAGCAAACTCCATTGCCATCTCTAAATCAGCTAATGTATAGAAAGGATTAATATCATCTGCACTAATTGCTTCTTCTACGTCTAAAATATATCCTCTAATAAATTCAACAACTAATTCCATTTCTTGCATCTTACCAGTTTTATCAATAAATAAACATTGTTTTAAAGTTCTAACATAACCGGGTTGAACGATTTGACTATTTAAATTCAAATCAGCTGTATTAAACTTAGTAAGTACTGCTGTTACTTGATCTCTTATTTTAGTAGACTCATCACCTGATAATAATATATCTTGTAAAGCTCTCGCTATAATATCATTTTTTCTTTTAATTACACTTTCTGAATTACCAGAAAGAATAGGAACCAAGTCTAAGGTCTTTTCAATAATTGGCAATTGTGAAGGTGTATTAGCATCTAACAACAAAGCTAAGTCATCAACATCTAGTAACCAAACTGGAATACGTAATACTTCTCCATCAGTTGACTTGGTATTAGTCGTATAGTATTTATAATTAAATGCTGGATTAACACTATGTAAACCTGAAAAGGCATTATTATATTCACCAAAGGCATCAAAGAAAAAGAAATTAGCATTACTTGGTACAGTAGAACCTACCATAAGTTTTTGTAAAATAGAAGCAACTGTACAACTCTTACCAGCACCAGAGTTACCAAGTACTGAAAAATGATTACTAAAAAAATCATTAATGTCTACATTTATTTTATATCCATCATAAACATTACTAGTACCAAAGTTAGTCTGACTAGCTGTTTTTTCTTGATTACCCAAAATAAAACCTAATTCATTTAAATTAACAAGCCTAATATTAGATTTAAAAGAAGGTCTTTTAGAAGCACCAGGAATAAAAGATGTAGCTGTTAATTCTCCTACAACTACGGCTGTCATTTCAGTTTGAGAAACATTAACAATTTCACCAACGATATGTTTAGCTGGATCTTCAAAAACAACATGTAAACCTATTAGGTTTGGCTGTTTATTGATATCTATTGCTAATTTAATTAAAACTCGATTATCAATAATTTCACTAATTGAACCTATCATATGTAACACCCTCTTTTACTCTATCAAAATTATAACAAAAAAAAAGAAGAAATAAAAGGTATTTTTATTATTTCTCCTGTCAAAGAAAAAATACTTATCAATAAGTAAGTATTTAGTCTTCATATAATCCATGTATTTTTTGTCTATCAATATCACTAATATCATCTAATTTCCAAATACCATCTTCATCTTTACTTAAATTAAAGGTAATATCATATTTCTTTTTATCAGTAACATTCTTTAATTGCTTAATTTTATAATCTATATATTTACTACTCTTATCAATAGCTTCTTCTACTTTTTCACCTACAGTATCATCATCTTTCTCTTCATCTTTAAATTCATCTTTATGTTCACTATAATACTTACGTGATAAAGCAATTGAAGTAGCATAATCAAATACTTCTATTTCAACATCAACTGTTGCGTTATTTCCTTTAATTTCTTCATTTTTTATTTTATAAGATAAGTTTTGATATTGTTTTTCCATCAAACTACGATATTCTTTCTTTTGTTCATCAGACATATTAACATCTTCTGAAATAACACTATCTAACTGTGCTAATACAGTACTATCCATTTTTTGATATTTTCCTAATAACTCTTCGACCTTTTTAGTAGGTGTATTCATAGTATTAGTACATCCAACTGCTAAAAGTAAAAGTAATGATAAACAAACTATTATTTTTTTCATAATTTCCTCCCATTACTATCATTATCAAAAAATATAGTTTTATACATATAATTACCAAACTTATACTTACTAATTTTAATCTATTTCAAAATCTAATAATTTTTCAAAAAACACTTTCATATAAATCTTGTTCATATTTAATAGTATCAATTAAAAACATTTTATTATGTTCATACTCTTTTAATCCTCTCATATAATATGTTTTATCTTCATCCATAATCAATTAACTTCCTCATCAATCCATTTTATATAATCATTGCTGATAGTATTTATCCCAAATATGGCAAATTCAAAACATTCATAACTATGAATTTTTTTAATTTCATTATAAATATCACTTTTTTTATTTATTTTAGTTGTTATTTGTAATAAGTACTCTTTACTATTTTCTCTTTTTCCTTTCCAATTCCAACTACTTTTACTTTCGATAATATGAATACTTGCAACAAGCTTTTTAGATAATAAAACATCAATTATTTTATTTACTTCTATCATATTGTCAAAAGCCACTTCAATCATACAATAATTATTCATTCTTCCCTCCAATTAAATTTTGATTATCT
The DNA here is from genome assembly GCA_963660495.1 of Acidaminococcus fermentans. Lineage (GTDB taxonomy): Bacteria > Bacillota_I > Bacilli_A > RF39 > UBA660 > CAG-877. The sequence continues at coordinate 7,175 of CAVKYO010000024.1, read as the reverse complement.
AATTTAGTTATTCCCATAACATTACTATCATTTGTTAAAATAGTTATTTGTCTTTTTGCAGTCATTCCAAACAAAGCCACATTTATTACATCTGCTTCATTTGCATATACAAACAATTTTTGTTTATCTGTAAGTGTAGGCACTATGTTTTCTTTAATGCTATCTGTATGAATTCTATAATTTGTTTTAGATAAGCTTCTTCTTACTGACCATTCTATTTTTTCTTGGTATGTTTCATTATATTTTAATCTTTCAAATTCTTGAATTAAATATAATTTAAAAGCTGGATCTATCCAAGATGCAAACTCTAAAGCAATGTCAGGATGAGCAAAAGTTCCACCATCATATTTTCCTCTCTTACTCACAAATCCTTTTGCATTAGTCATACTTATCCATCTCGATGGACTCATTGTAAATGACTGATTTGCCGAATCATTTTTAAACTCGCGAGATTCCGCTAGTTTAAAACTCTCATTAAAAAGTTCTTCCCATAAACAATAAAAATCAAATTAGTTCTTATTACTCATCCATTTTATTATAACATCACCTGGATTATTAGGATTTTTATATCTTGCCAAATCAGTAAGAGAAACATAATCTTTATTATCAATTTTCATAACTCCTATTAAATTATCTTTCACACTTATTTTTGTTGTAAGTTTATTATTCATTTTTACCTCCAAACGTGTATTTTCAATTTTATTTTTTACCGAGAAATATAAATATCTTTTGATTTTTTAATATCTAATTCGTATCTAAACTCATATTTTTTTACATAAAGTCTTATATTTAAAGGTTTCTAAAATTTATTATAAATTGCATAATGCATTTCATTTTGGACTGTTTTAAAATATTGATTACCCACAATCTAAATTCTATTGCTCTTTTACTATTAACTTTAAATCCAACAGCAATAATAACATCTAAATTATAATATTTTGTTTTATAATTTTTCCATCTTCAGCAGTATGTAAAAATTCCTTACATACTGAATTCTCATTTAATTCTTTTTCAAAAATATTAAAAAGAGGTATTGTTATATTATTTCTTGTTATTCCAAAAAAGTTCGGTCATCAATTTTTGACTAAGCCAGACTGATTCTTCAGCAACAATAACTTCTATTGTCTTTTCTTTATTTTGTTTTGTAAATATCAAAAATTCTGCTGTTGAATTTCTTATTTGCAATGTTTTCATAATTCTTTGCCTCCTGATTTAATTGCATTAATAAATATATTATATCAAAACCTTCCAGTACTTATATGTGAATTTTGAAAGTATGTCATTTTCTGTCTTATTATGCTACAATATAAACATTTGTTTGTTAATAGCACAATTATAAAAATGTAAAAAGCAAATTCATTATAAACAAAAAAGACACTTTTTATCAAAATGTCTTTACAATTTATTAATAATATTAAAATTCACAGTTACCTGGAGTTCTAGGATAAGGTATTACATCACGAATATTTTCAACACCAGTTAAATATATTAATAAACGTTCAAATCCCATACCGAATCCAGAATGATAACATCCACCAAATTTACGTAAATTTAAATACCATTCAAGTGAATCTTTATCCATCTTTAACTCATCCATACGACTAACTAATTTATCATAATCTTCTTCTCTTTGTGACCCACCCATTAATTCACCAGCACCAGGTACTTCCAAGTCAACTGCCGCAACAGTTTTTCCATCTGGATTTTGTTTCATATAAAATGCCTTTATATCCTTTGGCCAATCTTTAATAAATACTGGTCCGCCAAAATACTCTGTAATATATTTTTCATGTTCTTTAGCGATATCTTCACCAAACTCTGGTTCAAATTCCCATTTAACATCAGCTTTTTTCAATATAGAAATAACTTCTTCATGAGTAACTCTAACAAATTCACTAGAAATTAACTTAGTAAGTTTTTCAATTAAACCTTTTTCTACAAAACTATCAAAGAATTGCATTTCCTCTTTACAATTATCAAGTACATATTTAACAACATACTTAAGCATTTCTTCCATAATATCCATATCACCATTTAAATCACAAAAAGCAATTTCAGGTTCAATCATCCAAAATTCATTAGCGTGAGTTTTAGTATTAGAATTTTCTGCTCTAAAAGTTGGTCCAAAAGTATATGTTTTTTTATAAGCCAAAGCAAATGTTTCAGCTTGTAATTGTCCAGAAACAGTAAGGGCTGCCTGTCTACCAAAGAAATCTTTACTATAATCAACCTTTCCCGTTTTAGCAACTCTATCTAAATCAAGTGTTGTAACTTGGAACATTTCTCCAGCACCTTCACAGTCAGATGCTGTTATTAATGGAGCGTGGAAATAAACATATCCATTTTCTTGAAAATATTTATGTATTGCATAAGCCGCTACACTTCTAACTCTAAAAACAGCATTAAATAAATTTGTTCTAGGTCTAAGATAAGCTTGTTCTCTTAAAAATTCTCTACTATGTCTCTTTGGCTGAATAGGATAATCCTCTGGACAATCTCCAAGTAATTTATAACTTTTCATTTGCACTTCAAACTCTTGTCCCTTAGCTGGAGACTCAACTACTATACCTTCTACTTCTATAGCAGAACCGATATGTAAAGATTTAATCTCATCAAATGATCCTAACTTATCATCATAAACTATTTGTACACTCTTAAAAAAAGTACCATCATTAAAATCTATAAATCCAAACTCTTTTTGTTTACGATGATTACGAATCCATCCTTGAAGTACAACTTCTTTTCCTTTATAATCATCTAATTTTTCATATAATTTTTTAACATCTATTATCATATAAATCCTCCTTACATATTATAAATACTTTTCCAAGCTAAAATTCTTCTAACCGCCGTATCTATAGTTTCCATTTCTATATCACCAGCATTAACGGCTTCAATTACTGAATTATACATATCAACAAAATCAGAAGTAATAATTAAATCATTACCAGCATTTATTGCTAGAACAGCGGCACTATTATCATCAACATAAGATGAAACAGCACCCATTGATAAATCATCTGTAATAACTATACCAGAAAAATTAAGTTTTTTTCTTAACTCCCCAGATACAATCTTCTTACTTAAAGTAGCCGGATATTCACTATCCATACATTTTACTATATTATGTGATACCAATATACTTGGAACACCTCTTTTTATTCCTTCTTCAAATGGTAAATAATCATTATTTACAAAATTCTCATAACTTCTCTCATCTATCGCAATACCCGTATGTGTATCAACATTATTACCATATCCAGGAAAATGTTTTAAAGAAGAAGATATTGAAACTTCATTAGCATAATCTACCATATTACCAATTAAACTAGCAGTCTCTTTAGCATCTCTATTAAATGTTCTTATATTAATAAAATCATTACTATCAACTGAAACATCCGCAACTGGTGCTAAATTCAAATTAATTCCAAGAGATAACAATAACTCTCCTTTTTCTTTTTCAGTACTCTCTAATAATTCTAATCCACCTGTTTCATAAACATCCCTAGGAGAAGGAAACTTCTTATCTCTAAAAGCTTTATATCTACTAACTCTAGTAACATATCCACCCTCTTCATCAACTGCAAATACCAAAGGTACTTTACTTTTTTCTTTTAATGAAGAAAGTTTCTCTTTAATAGACTCTTTAGTATGATTATCAAAGTCTTTCGCAAATAAAATATAGCCTCCAACATAATAATCATTTATCCATGACATCGCCATATTTTTATCATATCTAACTAAAAATAATTGTCCAACTTTTTCCTCTAATGACATTTTACTAAGTCTTTTTTGAGCATTACCATACTCCTTAGAAAATAACTCATCAGTAGGAAAAGAAACATCATCACTTTCTTCTACATTTTTATTATTTTTAATAGAACTTAAAGTATCTTTATCAAAATAAAATCCTATCAAACATCCTATCACAACTACACCAAGTACAACAATAAATACTTTTTTCATGATTATCTCCTATTTAATAACTTTTTTAAACTCCACTGGATTAGCTGTTTCAAATAAAATATCTTTCTTAATAACTGGATAATACATCTTTAATCTATTAGCATGTAAATATAATCGATTAAACTCATCTTTTATACCATACTTAGTATCACCAAGAATTGCATTACCTAATGACGCAAAAGCTACTCTAATTTGATTCTTACGACCAGTTTCAATATTTATACTAACTAATGAATACTTATCATTTTCCTTCACAACACTATAATTAGTAATAGCCTCTTTACCATCATCTTTTTTCGTAACATATACTAAATTTGTCTTAGTCTCTTTTAAATTCTGTACTATCCTACCAGACTTATTTTTTAACTTATTATGTACAACCGCAACATATTCTCTTAAAGTTACATATTCATTCCAATTATCTTGTAATTGTCTTTTAATACTTTCATTCTTAGCTAAAACAACAATACCAGATGTATCTTTATCTAATCTATGTACTACAAAAACTCTAGCACTATGATTATTACTCTTTAAATAATCAGACACAATATGATAAAGCGTCTTTTCCTTCTCTTTCGCAGTCGCAATAGTTAAAAGACCTGCCGGTTTATTCACAACAATTATATTATCATCTTCAAATACAATATCAAATGGTAATACTTTTTTATTCTTATTATCCGTATCAATTACAATTTCCATACCATTAATCAATGGATAATTATATTGTCTAGTCTTAACATTATTAACGTAAATAGACCCATGTGTTAAATACTGTTTAATCTTCTTCTTAGGCATATCTAAATTATCATATAAATATGAAAGTAATTCCCCATTCTCCTTAACTTTTAATCTCATAGCCATTTCTCCTTCAATTCCATATTATAATACAAACACTCTAATTTTAGAAATTATTTTTTATAAATTCTTCTACTCCCTTATTTAAATTTGATAAAGTATGCTTCTTAGACACTTTCTTTACTTCTTTAATAGCGTTATCCATCGAAACTCCAAGACCAGTATTTTTAACTAAATTTATATCATTATAATAGTCACCAAATGAAACTACCTCGTCAATAGAAACCTTTTTCTTATTACAAATCTTCTCTACACCAACAAACTTATCAATACCATAACTAACTATATCAACATAATAAGTATCATTAATATATTGTTCAAAATAATTAATCTTCAAATTTAAACTTTTAAGTCTATCTATAACATCTAAACTCTCATCTTTATTAGTACAAACTATTTCTAATTTATATATATCTATAATATCTTCTATATTTTCTAATTTAAATTTCCTATCTTTTCTAGAAGCATAAATAAGCTTTTCAGAAAAAGTATTATATATTTTTCTAATACTACTAACTGAAATAGACTTTTTAAATAATACTTTTTCTTTATTTACATCATAAACAACTGCTCCATCAGAAGCAACAATATAATCTAAAAATGAAAAGTCTCTATTGTAGTACAAAATATCTCCTAAACATCTACTAGTCGCAATAGTAAATAAGCATCCTTTTCTCCTTATTCTATCTATTTCTAACATCGTAGAAAGTGATATTGCTAAGTCATCATCTACTAATACTCCATCAAAACCAGTAACTATCATTTTATACATATCTTACCATCCTCTATTTTAATATTTTTATCTAATTGAACTAAAAGTATAACTTCAATTAGCGCTAATGAATATCCCGCTAATATATCTGATGCATAATGTACTCCTACATATATTCTACTAAGTCCAATACTAATAATTAACATAAATAAAAGGAAAGAACTAATATATTTTAAATATTTATTTTTTATCTTACTAAATGCTAAGTATAATAAAAATCCATATACACAAACAGAAATCATCGCATGACCAGATGGAAATGAATATCCACCTTGACTAATCAATCTTAATACACTAGGTCTATCTCTTCTAACTACATGTTTGATTATTGTATTAAGAATAACTGAGTCTAGTGTTGATATTACTAATAATAAACTATATTTATTTCTAAAAATAAGTACAAATAAACACACTACTCCAACAATAGACAAAGTATTACCAAATTTAGTAACTGTTTTAAAAAAATTATCCAATGTATCACATCTAAAACTAATAACAAAGTTATAAACTGCACTATCAAAAACTAAATCTTTATCAAATAAAACTATTCCTAACATTCCTAAAAATATAAATAAAAGTATACTAATTATAATTAAATATTTCTTTTTCATTTTAATGCCTCACTCAAATTATTCTTAACACATTCTTTATATATTTCAACACCAGGTTGATTAAAAGGTTCAACATCAAATAAATATCCAGAATAAGCTGCACTAAGCATAAAAAATGCACATAATGTACCGATTGTTTCTTCATTTATAGAATCAATTTCTATTATACTAGAAAATACTTTACTCTTAAGATGAGCTTCTACTACTGAGTCTAAAACTAAATTATTAATTTTATCTAATTCTACATTTTTATATTTAATATTTCCAAGTCTATCAACTTTTATAAATGTTTCAAATATAATAGGATTTCCTTCTTGTATAAACTGTCCCAATGAATGTAAATCTCTAGTACCTATAGTAGAAACAGGAAAAATCCCTTTCTTATCTTTTCCTTCAGTCTCACCAAGTAATTGTTTAATCCATTCTAAGAAATTACTAAAACTAGGTTCATAAACACTAAAATTTTCAATATATTTTCCTGTATCAAATAAACTTCTTCTAGAAACTGCATATAAATAAGCTTCTTCTTTTAAATTAAGTCCCTCTCTAAATCCATTAATTAATTTTTCTATATCTATATTAAATGATAATGGTAATAAATGAGCCGGAGTAATTAAAGAATATCTCCCCCCTATATCATCAGGTATAACAAAAGATCTATAGTTTTTACTCTTAACTTCTTCTCTTAAATTACCTTTAACTGAATCAGTAGTAATAATAGTCCTTTTAACTATCTCTTCATCACTATATTTTTTCTTCATAAAATCAAGTAGTAAAGAATAAGTAATTTGTATTTCCATAGTAGTACCAGATTTACTAATAACGTTAACATAAAAGTCTTTATCTTCTAAATATTTAAAAGTATCTAAAATATATTTACTAGATAAATTATTACCTAAATAAACTATATCAAATTTACTATCAAACAGGTTATTTATTGCTAAACTGCCTAAATAAGATCCACCAATACC
>CAVKYO010000023.1:0-10705 GCA_963660495.1 Acidaminococcus fermentans | reverse complement strand
AGAGCAATTTCTATAATTACTCTTCATTTTTGCGTGCTATAGTCTGAATAGTTACTCTTTAAAGAAAGTTCTATTTTGTTCGGGTCTAAGTTCATCTAACATTTTATTTATTTCAATACTACTTTCAACATCTCTCTTGGCTAATTCAGCGTCATAACCTTCTTGTTTTCGAACGTTATATAACATTCGTTCAAATAATGCGGCACTTGGTTTTGGTGCTGACATATAGTTTATAACTTCAGATGTTATTTCTTTTGTTTCAAATAGTTTTTCAATATTTTGCTTGGTTACCGCATCAAGATTATCAGGTGTTATTTTATCAGAATATGGTGAAGAAATACCAAGATATTCTTCTTCTGGATACGTTGCTTGAAGTGCAGCTCTTATTATACCTGGAAATACTTCATTAGGATAATTTTTGTTGTAGTCTTTAATCGGTATTAAAAAGTTTTGGTATAAAGCTAGACCATCGACTAATTTGCCAATAGCAGTATCTTCTTCATTCTTTTTAATTGTAACTTTATTTTTACCTGTTTCATCCGTTTCTACATATATCTTATCTGCTGCTGAATCCCATGTAGCATCAAAGGCATATAAACCGTGAATGTTATATTTATCGTCATCTAATCTAACAACATTTCTAGCATGACCAAACAATTTATCATCTTTTTTTACACTCACACTTATTTTAGTTGTTGGAATATCAAGTTCCTTTAAAAGTTGCTCAATGAAAGAAGAATAACCAACACAAACAATGTTACCTGTTTGAATAATTTCTGGTATATATCTAGAATCATTTAAATCCACACTTGATTCATTATAGCCAAAGGACTTTATAATATCATATGCGTATAGCAGTTTTTCTGCAGGTGATAACTCTCCTTCATTTATTATTTGCTTATACCAATCTATAGTTTCTCGCATACCTATAAAGTTATCTAGACTAGTCTTTATAGGTTCACCATAATTTATTTTTATAGGATGACTTTGATTTATTTCAACTAATTTATCTAAGTCTTTATATGTTTTATTTTCACAAGTCCATTCTATTTCAGCATGACTATAACCAGTTTTGTCTAAAAAATTAGTTACTTTTTCAATATCATCAATGCTTCTTCTTTTTGGAAATTTAACCTTTTCAATAGTACCTTCTTTCATATCTATAATGATATCTGAGCTTTCTATTCCTAGTTTGGCAAGGGCTTCATCCTTAAGTACTACTCTTTTTACTTCTTTGGCATCTGGAGAAATTCTTCTCCAGATTTTAGCAACATCTTCTAAATCATCTAAACTAGATGTTACAACCTCTAAATAATCTGGTGTTTTAATTCCATCTTGGACTCTCATTAGATAGCAATCTTTATATATTCCTTCATAATATGGATAACTTACATAAGTAAAACCTTTCTCGCCCGCAAGATTTATACTAAATGGATGTTGATTATTTTTACTATAAATTGTTCGTACTTTGGTATTTTGTAGTAAAAACTCTAGTTCTTCTATGCTAGTAACATTTTCAGAGATAACAAGAGTATCTTCTTCTTTATTTTCTAAGATTTTTTCTTTATCTTCTCTTATATTTCTAATTTCAAAGCTCATGCGTTACTCCTTTTTCACTTTCTTCAAATAAATTAAAAAGACCTGAAGCATAGGTCCTTTATAGCCAGACTCCAAATATTATTCCAGCCATTGATAAGATTAGGCCAAATACCCAGAATAGTTTTACAATATCAGTTTCTTGCCATCCTAGTTTTTCAAAATGATGATGTAATGGTGTCATTAAGAATACTTTTTTATGAAATAATTGAACTGATGTTGTTTGTATTATAACCGCTAGTGTTTCAATTACAAAGACACCTGCCACTACTAATAAAGTTAGTTCACGATGTGTAAGTATTGCGATTGCTCCCATGACTCCTCCTAGAGCAAGGGATCCAGTGTCACCCATGAATATTTTTGCAGGATGGGTATTATAAATTAGAAAGCCTAATAAGCTACCAGCTAAAATTAAACTAAATATTCCTATATCTTCAAATCCTACCATTAAGGAAATTAAACTAAATGCTATAAAGGCAATTGCTGAAAGTCCTCCAGCTAAGCCATCAAGTCCATCTGTTAAGTTAACTGCATTACTGGCACCTACTAGTACAAAAAGAATAAATAATCCATATAGCCAGCCCATTTCTATGTCAATATGTAATGTTCCAACTACCCAGGATGTTTGTCCCCCAGAACGCATGTAAATATAGAAAAAACCGATTGCGATTAATACTTGCATAAATAATTTTTGATAAGTTGTTAATCCTTCATTATTACCTTTTCTAATTGATAAGAAATCATCAATAAATCCAATACAGGCATAGCCTAAGAAAACTAATAATACTATACCTAAATTAGATGTATAAGGAATTTTACCTGTTAAGATTAAAGCTAAGGTCGCAACTACTGTTGGAATTATGAATATTAGTCCACCCATGGTAGGTGTTCCTTCTTTTTTACGATGAGCTTCGCCTACAAATATACTAATTTTTTGTCCTACACGTAATTTTTTTAAGCATGGTACTAGAAATAAACCTAAGGTTGCTGAAAATAAGAAGCCGATCATAACGGCAAAAACAGCTTTTGTTAATAGTAACATTTTTGTCACTCCATTTCTCTTGCATTATTATATCATATTCAAATTGTCAATATGAAAAAATAGACAATTATAGACATAACTTTACAGTTAATTAATTTCTTCATATCTTTTAACTAATTTATTATTTTCTTTGCTTTCTTGTAAATTTTTTTCTTGTTCTTCTTTTAATTTTAATAAGTCTTCATTCTTTTCTTTTAATGAAGAATATATATTTTCTAAGTTAGATAAAAGTTCTTTTATTTCTTTTTCTTGTAAATATTTTTTATAAGTAGTTTCTATTTCATTTATCATATTAAGTAGTTCTTTTTCAGATTTATTTAATAAGTAAATACTTTTATCTATTTCTTTAAGACTATTTTCAATATCGTTAGTATAATCTTCTACTTCATACATTCTAAATGTTTTAGTAATTCTTCTTGGTCTTAAGGTGTTTCTTGCAAAGTATAAATATCCAGCTGTTAGAGCAGCCATTTGTCTAGCACTTCTTGGTCCAGGGATTAATGACTGTATTAAGAATAAATCCATTATGTGTCTTGCTTGAACATTTAAATATCTAACTTGTGTTTGAACTCTTTCTTGAACGGTTACAGAATTAGCGATTTTTTCTCTTAACTCATTTATTATAGATTCTTGTTCTTCTTGAAACTTTAGTAATGACTGATTAAAAGCTTCATAGTCATTGTAGTTATCTTTTAAATTATTTAGAACTCCTTCATCTATTTTTAAATCTTCTTTTTTATCCATAAGTCTTAGATTAAGTAATTCTTTTTCTATTTCTAATTCTTTTATTTTTGCGGATATTAATATGTATAATGGTGAATCTTTTATTTCCTCTACTATTTCTTCTTTATTAAATGAAGAAATGTATTCTCTAGCTAAATCTTCTATATATGAATAGTCATAACTAGCTGTTCCTTCTAATAATATTTTACTTTGTAATTCTTCTAATTTTTTGATAAGTTCATTTAATTTATTTAATACTTCTTGTAATTGTTCAGTATTATATATGGTGTTAATATTATCTGATATTACTTGATATTCAAAAACTAATTCTTTTAATTTTCTTCTTGTTTCTTTTAATCTTTCTTCATACTGATTAATTATTTCTTTATTTTTTATTTTTTCTAAGTCATCTGGAAGAGATGCTTTTTTAATAGGAATTTCATCTTGAGTAATTTCAAGTACTTCTACTTCTTTTTTCTTCTTTTTATTTTCGATTAGTTTTTCAATATTTTGATATACTGGCTTTACTTTCTCATTAGAATTTTTAATTACTACTTCAATTATATTATTATGTGAATCGGTTGTAATAAATGAGATATTTTTATAATTTTCTTCTGATGATGTGTTAAGTATTATTGGGCTTTTACTTTCAATATGATTTTTGCCAGATAATGTTTTTAGGACGGTTCCTGTTACTATTATTGGTGTAACAGCTAGGACTGTTTTTAGTTGTTGTTTCTTTACTTCTTTTTCAAGTTTTTTTAGGTCTTCTTGTTCTTTAAATTTCTTTAATTTTTCTTCTTTATTCTTGGTAATGATCCTAGTTCTTCTACGATCATTTTTACCAGATTTACCGCCTATTGTTTCATTCATATTATCACCAGTTTCTTAAGATTAGTTTATCATAGTTTTTTTAGATTGTTTATTTTATTTGTGAGAAAAAAATCATATTTACATATGACTTTTATAATAATAGTAATAATAGACCGAGTACTACTAAGAGGATTCCTAAAGTGAAGTACTTTGTCAAATCTTTTTGATTTTGTTTGATAGTTTTCTTTTTCTTAGATAGTTTTTCATCTAATTTTAAATATTTAATTAAAAACATAGTACCTAATGTTGTTATTATAATGGCTAGTATTTTGATGATTATCATTTTTATCATTTTACTCAATCCTTTTATTAAATTGTACTATATTCTTGTATTTTTGCAAGTTATTTATTCATATTTAGATATTCTTTTATAACTTGAATAGTGTCCTTTACAGGCATATCTCTTGTACAAGTTTCTAGAGAATCTTCTAATTTTTTGATTACTTCATCTTTGTGAATATATTCTAAATGGAAGTTACCATCTTTTTCATCATCAGTTAATTCTATTTGAGACATATCTGGAACTATATCAGCTTTTATACAGAAGTATTTAGCAATGTATTCAGTATTGTCATTTTCTGTTGGATAGCCTTTACATAGATGTCTTATAACTAAGAATGGCTCTCTTTCTTCCATTGGCAATGTTATACCAGCTTCTTCTTTTACTTCTCTAACTAGACATTCATCATATGTTTCGTTATCTTCTACATGACCACCAATTAAGAAATAGTTATGATGACTTAATACTACAAGGAATTCATCTTTTGAGTTCATAATTAATACTTTTGCCCTTCTCACTACTTTATTTATATCTTTTTCATCTAATTTATCATTATTATATAATATTTCTTTCATATTATCAGACCCTTTCTTTTTTAGTAATGTTTAATAAGCTTTCTAATTTTTATTTTTTAATCTTTTATAGTCTTCATAATTACCAGGTATTGTTTTTAGTTTATTATCTTCTATAAAAATTAATCTTGTTGCGAGTGTATTAATGAAGTAACGATCGTGAGAAATAAATAGTAAAGTACCTTTATATTCTTGTAAAGCTGTTTCTAATACTTCTTTTGTTTCTATATCTATATGATTAGTTGGCTCATCTAGGATTAGGAAGTTAATGTCTTTTTGCATAAGACAAAATAATTTTAGACGTACTTTTTCACCGCCAGATAAACTTTTAAGTCTTTTTAGAATGTTATCTTTAAAAAAGTAAAATTTATTTAAGGCTGCACGTAGATGTTGTTCTTCGCCTATCCAGTATTCTTTTGCTTCTTGAAGTACGGTTTTATTATCATCTTCAAAAGATATCTCTTGCGGAATGTATCCTATTTTTAGATTAGAACCATGTCCTTCTTTGTGTTCTAGAATGTATTTTACTAGGCTGGATTTGCCAGAGCCATTATTTCCTAATAAGCATACTTTTTCTTGATAATTAATGTTTATATCAGCACTTTTCAAGATTATTTTGTTTGGATAAGATATATTAATAGATTTTAGACTTAGTGCCATTTTTCCAGATCTATTTGAAGAAAATTGTAAAGGAATGGCTTCTTTTTCGACTGGTTTTTCTAACTTTTCTAATCTATTAAGTCTCTTTCTGATATTTTCTGCTCTTTTAAAAAATATTTCATTTTTAGCGATATTACCATACTCTTCTAATCTTTTAATAGAGGCTTCCATGGCTTTTATTATTTTTTGTTGATCTTTATAATCTTTAAATTCTTTATTTATACGTTCTTCATTTTCTTTTAGATACTTAGTATAATTTCCGTGAAAGATATTGATTCCAGCATTTTCTAAAAGAATAGTCTTTGTTGCGACTTGGTCTAGAAAGTATCTATCATGAGAAATCATTAGAATGCTGCCTTTGTAATTTTTTAGGTATTCTTCTAGCCAGTCTAGAGTATCGATATCTAAATGATTAGTTGGCTCATCTAGAAGTAAAATGTCAGGGGATGATATTATTATTGAGGCAAAGTTAACGATAGTTTTTTCGCCACCAGATAAGCTATTAAACTTTCTTGGTAAAAGTTCTTTGTTGATTTTAAATCCTTTAATTACCTTTTCAACTTTTGCATCTATTTCGTATCCGGACATATTAATGAATTCTGTTTGTAAATTTGTATATCTAATAATTAGTTTTTCAACATTTTCAGGTGTTGCGTTAGTTATTTTTTCTTCATATTCAGTTAATTTATCACGTAAGGCTATTAGATCTTTTACACCTTCATATAAGACATCTTTAACCGTAATATTTTCTTCTTTATTATCGGCATTTTGTTTTAAGTAGCCTAGACGAGCATTTTTTCTTATGGAAACTGTTCCTGTATCTGATTTAATTGTGCCAGCAACTATATTTAGTAAACTTGTTTTGCCAGAGCCGTTTGCTCCAATTAAAGCAATTCTCTCATTTGTTTTTACTTCAAAACTTATATCTTTTAAAACTGGCCCGAAGCCGTAGTTTTTTGTTACTTTATTTATTCCTATTTCTATCATATTATCACATCCTTCAAAAAAATAAGAACTATACATCCGTATAGTCCTTTGTATACAGATGCAGGCACGACGAAAACTTCACACCTACATCTATTATTTTTTTATTTAGATGCTAGGTGTGATAAGTAATGTATACATGATGACATGATTACGATAAATATACATTTTATCACTCCTCCTTTTTTAATATTAGCATATTTTTTTGGTAATTGCAAATGTGAAGATGAATGGTTATTCTAACAGAAGTCTTACTGTTCCTCTATCTTCTAACTTTGTATTAGCATCTGGTGACTGAGAGACTACTTTTTCACCGGTTCCAGAATATTCAACGGTAAAGTTAGAAAGGAGTTTTTTAGCGTCTTTTACATTCTTACCTACAACATTTGGAACTTCATACATGATTTTATCAGTCCATTCTAAATCTTTTTCCATACCTTCTTTTTGTTCTTTTATATCTAAGGCATCAATTATATCTAGTAATATTCTTCTAGCAATAGGTGTTGTGGTATAACTTGATAAAAGAGCGGTATTTTTAGGATTATCTATCGCAAGATATAAAACTGCTTCTGGATCATTTGAAGGGACTACAGCCATGAATGACATAATATAATTACCTACTAAGTATCTACCATTTTGGACTTTTTGAGCTGTACCTGTTTTTCCGCCAACACGATATCCTTCAATATAAGCAGCTTTTCCGCCACCTTTGGCAACAACACTTTCTAGTGCATGTCTCATTATAGTTGATGTTTCACTTGAAATTACTTTTCTAACTAGACTTTTCTCTGTTTCTTTTATAATGGTATTGGTTTCTTTTTCAGCAATACTTTTTACGATATAAGGCTTATATAAATAGCCACCGTTTACCACGGCTGATACAGCTGTTACTTGTTGGATAGGTGTGACACTGACTCCTTGACCAAATGCTGTTGTTGAAAGTTCAACATTACCTACTTTATCTAATGGAAAGATAATACCTTGCCCTTCTCCATTTAAATCGACACCGGTTTTATTACCAAAGCCAAACTTTTCAATGTAGGAGAATAATTTTTCTTTACCAAGTGTTTGCCCTAGTTTTACAAACCCTGGGTTGCAGGAATTTTGAAGTACTTGAAGAAAGGTTTGATCACCATGGCCGCCAGCTTTCCAACATTTTAAAACAGAACCATCCACATTAACACTACCTGAATCATAAAAATGATCGTTTTCAATATCAATTATTTTTTCTTCTACAGATGTTGCCATTGTGATTATTTTAAATGTAGAACCTGGTTCGTATGAGGACCAAACTGGTAAGTTTCTACTTAGTACTTCTTGTGAATACTTTTGATAAGTATTAGGATCATAATCTGGACGGGAACCTATACCTAGTATTTCGCCAGTTTTTGGATTCATAACTATCGCTAGAGCCATATCTGGCGAGAACATATCGACAATATTATTTAATTCTCTTTCTATAGACTTTTGAATATTTATATCAATAGTCAAATAAAGATTCATTCCATCTTGAGGCTCTACATATATATCTGATACATTTAATTTATTTCCTTTAGCATCGGAAAAGTACTTTATAGCACCAGACTTTCCAGTTAGGTATTTATCATATTGTAATTCTAATCCAGATAAGCCTTGATTATCTATACCAACATATCCTAAGGAATGAGAAAGTAAGTTTCCATATGGATAATATCTTTTTGCTTCTTTTACTAGGTATACACCATCTAATTTTAAATTAGATATTTTTTCGGCTATTTCATAGGATAATCTTCTTCCTTCGGGATGAACTCTTTCAATAGAAGTCTTTTTATAGACATGTTTTTTCATTTCTTCATAGGAAACATTTAATATTTCAGCTAAAGACTTAGTTGCTTTGTCTTTATCTTTAATTTGATTAGGAATTAAGACAAGGGATGTTGTTGTTAGATTGTCAGCTAGAACAACTCCATTACGATCAAGTATAAGTCCACGATTTGCTTCTATTGGTAAATCTCTACTCCATAAATCTGATGCATATTCATTTAGCTTTTTGTAGTCAAATACTTGAATATAAAATACTCTTAAAATTATAAATACAAATAGTAGTAACATTATTAAAAATGCTATTTTTATACGTTCATCTATCTTTTTAAAAAACATAATTTCACCTATTGATATTTATGTAATTATAATAAAAAAAAGACTATGAGAAGTAACTATTTCTAAATAGTCTAAATATTTATTCATCTTTTATGTCTAATATTACACCAGTTAAATATTCATTTTCTTGTAATGAACTTTTCTCGATATTGGAAAATCCTGATATAATTATTCCTATAAAAACTCCTGTAAATTAAATCATTCTTATTTTTTAATCTCAACACTTTAAATTAAAGTTTTTCATAATTTGGTTATATTATGATGATAAAAATGTGTATCAGAAATAAAATATATCATTTACATCACACTTCGGTTATTTATCTAATAGCCAATCAAGTACATTTATCTTTCTTATACCATTATAGTCTACTTCAGGATCTATATCCATTGTTAGTATAAATTTTGGATAATGGTCATTTATAGATTCTAGGGCTGATAGTTCTCTTTCAAGTGTATTTTTATCTCTTACTGTATATGCAACCTGAAAATATTGTACTCCTTTTCTATTTTCTGCAACAAAATCTATCTCTTTATCACCAGATTTACCTATATATACTTTATATCCTCTTCTTACTAATTCAAGATAAACTATATTTTCTAAAATATGTCCTAAATCAATATATTTTCTTCCAAGTAAAGCATATCTCATTGTAACGTCAGTAGCATAATATTTTTCACCAGAGGCTAAATATTGTTTTCCTTTTATGTCATATCTGGATACTTTGTTAAAAATGAAACTTTCTACTAAGGAATCTAAATAGCTTTCTACCGTATGAACTGATATACTTCTACCATTGGAAGTTAATGTATCCGCTATCTTTTTTACTGATAATATGTTGCCAACACTGGAAAACATAAATTCAGAAACGCTTCTAAGCATACTAGTATCCGCTATTTTCTTTCTTGCCGCTATATCCTTGACTATTATAGTGTTATAAATACTATCCAAATATTTATCAACTTCATCTTGATTATCTAACTTTAAAGCATAAGGCATAGAACTGTTATTTACATATTTCAAGTATAGTTTTTCATCGCCTTCTTGCTTATAGTAATTTGCATATTCTTTAAATGATAAAGGAAACATTTTAAATTCTACATATCGTCCAGATAAAAATGTAGCAAGTTCACCAGATAAAAGATAGGCATTTGAACCAGTTATATATTCATCTACATTTTTCTTTATGTATAAACCGTCAACAGCTCTTTCAAATTGAGGAACAACTTGAACTTCATCTAAGAATACATAGTACATATCTTCATCCGTTATTTTATCATTAACATAATTATACAGTTCCATGTAATCACTAAAATTGTATACAGGGGACTCAAGATTTAATGCTATTATATGATCATCCTTAATACCAGTTTGTTTCAAGTAATTTATGAACAATTCAAACAAAGTTGACTTGCCACATCTTCTTATTCCAGTAACTACTTTTATTAAATCTTTGCCTTTCCATTTTTTTAATGCTTCTAAATATTCACTTCTTTCTATCATATTTCATCACCTGAATAAAGCATAACACAAAACAAAATAATTTGCAATATGTTGCAAATTATTTATATTTTTAGACTTTTTTTGCAGTATTACTTTTAATTGATTTTGCTGATAAGTCTTTAATCCATAAATCTTCTACCGTCCCATTCATCTTTTATGTCTAATATTACACCAGTTAAATATTCATTTTCTTTTAATGAACTTTTTCCGATATTGGAAAATCCTGATATAATTATTCCCATAAAAACTCCTATAAATTAAATGTATTATATCATTTTTTCAAGAAAAGAATTAAAATAAAAGAATTTATTTTAATTCGCGCCTTTCGGCCATAA
>CAVKYO010000022.1:0-21318 GCA_963660495.1 Acidaminococcus fermentans | reverse complement strand
TAATACAAAATATTATTTATATACTGGCCAATGGTACTGGGCCTTGTCGCCTTCTCGCTTCAACGTCAACTACGCTTACGGCTTCAGCGTCTCTTCGATCGGCGACCTGGGCTACTTCGACGTCTTCGGCGCCGGCGGCGTGCGGCCTGTCGTTTCACTTACACCTGGGACTAAGACATCTGAGGGAGTTGGTACTGTAGATGATCCTTTTATTGTTGAGTAGAATTTAAATATATTTATAAATTGAATATGAATTGAATATTTTTTCATATTCTTTTTTTTGGTACATATATTTTAATAAATGAGGAGGAATTCATGTTATGAGCAAACAGAATTTATGGTTTTTAACTTTATTTAGTTTAATACTTGTACTTAGTGTTTATTATATTACTATGCCTAATGATTTACTTGTTTCTAGTAATAAAGCTGAAGAAGAAGTTACTGAAAGTGAAAAGACTACAATTGATGCTACTTCATCATTAGTTGCGATGAGAGTTAGTCTAGAAGAAGAAAGACAAAATGAGATGGATGTTTTACAAGAACTATTAACTAATGAAGCTAGTAGTGCAGAAGAGAAGAATAATGCTTATGAGAAATTGAAATACTTAAATGAATTGCAAGGAAAAGAAGAAGAAATAGAAAAGGAGATAAAGAAGACTTATAATAATAACTGTTTTGTTAAAATAGATAATAGTAATGTCAACGTTGTTTGTGTTGCTGATAAGCATGATAGTACTTTGGCTAATAATATAATGAGATTAGTACAAAAGTCATATAAAAATAAAATGTTTATTACTGTTAAGTTTCAAAAAAGTTAATTAGGTAAATACATACAACTTATTAGTCTTTTTTCATACAATATTCTAGGTGAAGTGAAAATGGCTAATACAATATTAACAGCTAGAGAAAAATCAGTCTTTGAGCTTTTAATAGTAAATAAGAGTACTAAAGAAATTGCTAGTGAATTAGGAATTAGTGAAAAAACAGTTAGAAATCATATTTCTAATGTAATGCAAAAACTTGGAGTTAATGGTAGAGCAGGTGCAGTAGTAGAATTATTAAAACTTAAAGAATTATCATTATAATCGTGCTAAAATGGCACGATTTTTCATATACTTTTATAGGTGATTTTATGCTTAGGACTAAGGCTTTAAGAAAAATATTTTTAACTACTTTAACATTATTTGTATTACTTAGTGTTTTTACTATTACTAATTATAAGACTGAGAATGTATTAAAGACTAATTTAGAAATTGAAGATATAGCAGGATTTAAAACTGATGTTATTTATTTATTAAATGATAAAGGATTATTGGTAAAGACTAAGATATTGTTAGAAGGAAATACTTTTGAAGAAAAAATTAGTAATTTACTTCTTAATTTAACAGAAGGAAGTTCTAATAGTTTTCCAGAAGGTTTAAAGAAACTTATTCCTAAAGGGACAGTAGTAAATAATGTTATGGTTGGTAATAATTTAGTTACAGTTGATTTTTCTAAAGAATTACTTAAAGTTAGTTCTGATATGGAAAAGCCAATGGTAACAGCAATTGTTTATAGTATATTGGAACTTGGTAATTATGAGGGTGTTAGTATATTAGTTGATGGTAAAGTATTAGATAAATATCCTAATTCATTAGAAGAGATTCCATCAGTTATTAATAAGAGTATTGGTATAAATAAGAATTTTAATATTACTTCGTATAATAATATTAATAAAGTAGTGATATATTATTTGGAAAATATTGATAATAATTTATATTATGTACCAGTTACTAAATATGTAAATGATGAAAGAGATAAGATTAAGATTATAGTTGAAGAATTGGCTTCTAGTTATATATATGAAAGTAATTTGATGAGCTTTTTAAATAGTAATGTAGAACTTTTAGATTATAAAGAAGATAATGATATAATGTATCTTAATTTTAATGATTATTTATTTGATGGAAATGATAAGATTTTAGAAGAAGTTCTTTATAGTTTGGCTTATTCTGTTTTTGATAATTATAATGTTTCAATGGTTAGTTTTATGGTAAATGGACAAAGAATTAATTATGTTGATAGGGAAGATAATGTAATTAAATAGGTATTTGTATAAATTTAGGTTTTAAAAAAGTTGAAAAATGGTAAAAAGTAGTCTATAATATCTAGTAGATGCAAGGAATCTGAGGAGTAATTATAGTGTTTTTTAAAGAGAGTTCATGGTAGGTGGAAATGAATAAAAAAATATAATGAAGGTAGCAGAGGAGCATGATTTCTGAAATTAAGTAAGTAATCCCGGTTAATTCCGTTATGAATATTGAGCTATCAATAAGTATTTATTTGGTAGAAATTAAGGTGGTACCATGAAATAAAATTTCGTCCTTTAAGTTGGATGAAATTTTTTAATTTTAGGAAGGAAGCGATATATATGTTAGATAAAAAATATAATCATATTGAAGTAGAAAAAAATAAATATGAGAATTGGAAATGTAAAGGGTATTTTAAATCAGATTCAAAAAGTTCTAAAGAGCCATTTTGTATAGTAATACCTCCTCCAAATGTAACTGGTAAATTACATATAGGACATGCTTGGGATGTAACATTACAGGATATAATTATTCGTTATAAAAGAATGAGAGGATATGATTGCCTATGGTTACCTGGAATGGATCATGCTGGTATTGCGACACAATCTAAAATAGATAAACGTTTAAAAGAACAAGGAATTATGCCAAGAAGTATGAGTAGAGAAGCTTGGTTAGAACAAGCATGGGCTTGGAAAGATGAATACGCTAATACTATTCATGAACAATGGGCTAAACTAGGTATATCAGTTGATTATTCAAAAGAAAGATTTACACTTGATAAAGGATTAAGTCACGCTGTTAATGAAGTATTTATAAGACTATATAATAAAGGTTTAATTTATCGTGGTGAGAGAATTATCAACTGGGATCCAGAACAAATGACAGCTCTTTCTGCTGAGGAAGTTGTTTATAAAGAAGATAAAGGTGCTTTCTATCATATAAAATATTTTATAGAAGGAACGGAAGATTACTTAGATGTTGCGACAACAAGACCAGAAACTCTTTTTGGTGATACTGCTGTTGCGGTTAATCCTAATGATAAAAGATATAATCATTTAATTGGTAAAAATGCTGTTTTACCTGTTGTTAATAAGAATATTCCAATAATAGCAGATGAACATGCTGATCCTGAGTTTGGAACTGGTGTAGTTAAAATAACTCCTGCTCATGATCCTAATGATTTTGAAGTAGGAAATAGACATAATTTAGAAAGAGTAGTAGTAATGAATAAGGACGCTACTATGAATGAAAATGCTGGTAAATATAAAGGATTAACTAGAGAAGAGTGTCGTCGACAATTGGTAAAAGATCTTGAAAAAGAAGATTTATTAATAAAAATAGAGCCAATGGTACATTCTGTTGGTCATAGTGAAAGAAGTAACGCAGTAGTTGAACCTTATCTTTCAAAACAATGGTTTGTAAAAATGAGACCTTTAGCTGATCGGGTACTTGAAAATCAACAAGATAAAGAAAATAAAGTTAACTTTGTACCAGCAAGATATGAAAAAGTTATGAATCATTGGATGGAAATAACATATGACTGGTGTATATCACGTCAATTATGGTGGGGACATAGAATACCAGCTTGGTATAAAGATGATGAAATAAAAGTACAAGTTGAAAGTCCAGGAAAAGACTGGGTACAAGATCCAGATGTTTTAGATACTTGGTTTTCTAGTGCTTTATGGCCTTTTTCAACACTAGGTTGGCCTGATAGTAAAGAATTATTAGATAGATATTTTCCAAATAATGTTTTAGTAACAGGATATGATATTATACCATTCTGGGTAAATAGAATGACTTTCCAAGCTTTAGAATTTATGAATAAAAGACCATTTAAAGACTGCTTAATCCATGGTTTAATTAGAGATAAAGAAGGAAGAAAAATGTCTAAATCATTAGGTAATGGTGTAGATCCAATGGATGTTATAGACGAGTATGGATGTGATGCACTTCGTTTCTTCTTAACAACAAATTCAGCTCCTGGAATGGACTTAAGATATGATGAAGAAAAAGTAAAATCTACTTGGAATTTTATAAATAAACTTTGGAATGCATCACGTTTCGTCTTATTAAATATAGAAGATTTAAAAGAAAGAACTATAAATAAAGAAGAATTAACAATTTATGATAAATGGATTTTAACAAAGAAAAACCAATTAATTAAAAATGTAATTAAAAATATGGATAAATATGAATTCCATAACGTTGGAAATGAACTTTATAGTTTTATTTGGGAAGATTTCTGTGATTGGTATATTGAATTAACTAAGTCAAATATGACTGATACAACTAAAACAGTTCTTTTAGATACTTTAACAGATATATTAAAATTACTTCATCCATTTATGCCATATGTAACAGAAGAAATATATCAAAAGTTACCAATAAAAGAAAAAGAATCAATAATGATTTCTACTTATCCTGAAGTAAATAAAAAAGATATTTATAAAGAAGAAACAGAAGAGTTAGAAAGTATCTTAGAAGATATTGTAGCAATAAGAAATTTAAAAGCTTCAAATAAAATAACAAAAGAATCATTAGTTAATTTTGAATGTAAAAAGGAAGAATTTATAAAAATATTTGCTTCTCAATTAAAAATAACTGATAAGAATTTAACTAGTGATGATCCAGATAATATGGTAAGTTGTAACTACAAGTCTTCTAATATTAATATTACATATTTCTTTGAACAAGAACAAGTAGATACAAAGGCTTTAGAAGAAGAAGTTAATAAATTAAAGAGTTCTATTGAACGACGTGAAAAACTTTTAGCAAATGAAAACTATGTTAATAAAGCACCAGCTAATATAGTAGAAATAGATAGAAAGAAATTAGCTGAAGAAAAAGAAAAACTAAATTATTTATTAGAAAAACTAAATTAGAAGTCATTGTACTTCTTTTTTTTTTAAATAAAATATTTCGACATAAATAGTCATGAGAACTTGTTATTATATACTTGGTGATGATATGAAAAAAACATTAAAGATAAGTATCCTTTCTATAGTATTTGGTGCTTTAGTAGGAATAGTTTTAAATAATAATTATAAAGAGAAACTTAGTAATAGTTTTTTAAATGATGGGAAAACTTATTATTTTATTCAGGAAGGAGTTTATTCATCTACTAGTAGTATGCAAGAAAATACTAAAGATTTGTTAGTAAAAACAGTTGATTCTAAAAATGATAAACAATATGTATATTTAGGAATAACTAGAGATGAAAAGAATGCTAAAAAATTAAAAGAAATATATGAAAATAAAGGTTATAAAATCTATATTAAGGAACAGAA
This sequence comes from Acidaminococcus fermentans, assembly GCA_963660495.1. Lineage (GTDB taxonomy): Bacteria > Bacillota_I > Bacilli_A > RF39 > UBA660 > CAG-877. The sequence continues at coordinate 15,959 of CAVKYO010000022.1, read as the reverse complement.
TTTATCTAATGAAGAGTTCTATAATAATGTTACTCAATTTGATATTTTAATTGGAAGTACTAATAAGGAGACAGAAATATTAACTATTGAGGAAGTTGTTTTAGCAAATTATGAGGAGTTGATTAAAAGAAAAAGTAATTAAACTTCTAATAATATAGATGAGGTGGTAATTATATATTATAAAATAAAAGATATTCCATTAGAAGAAAGACCTAGAGAAAGAGTAAAACAGTATGGAATAAATAATATAACTAATAAAGAATTGCTCGCTATAATATTAAAGACTGGAACGAGGAATTTAAATGTAACAGATTTGGCTTTAAATATTTTAGTTGAATATCCAATAGAAGAATTCAAGAACTTAACACTAGCTCAATTGACAAAAATAAAAGGAATAGGTGAAGTAAAGGCTTTAGAACTTTTAGCAGCTATAGAACTTGGTAAAAGAATTAATTATACAACTGTAGTTAAAAGACGAAAAAAATTAAATAATCCAGAGGTAATTTGGCAAGAAACCCGTTATTTATTTGTAGGTCAGAAACAAGAATTATTCTATTGTTTATATTTTAATGAAAAACAAGAATTAATAGAAAGGAAATTATTATTTATGGGAACAGTTAATAAAAGCATTACTCATCCAAGGGAAATATTTAAGGAGGCATATAAAACAAGTGCATCTAGTATTGTTTGCTTACATAATCATCCTAGTAATGATTTATGTCCAAGTGTAGCAGATATTAATTTTACTAAATCACTTATGGAAATAGGTAAGATTCAAGGTATTCCATTAATTGATCATATTATAGTAGGAGATGATTCATTTTATAGTTTTTATGAACATGGTAATATTTTGAATCAATAATTGTAAGATGAGGCAAAATATAATATAATATTTGGTGGAGAATGGACTGATTGTATGTATAAAAGGACGAATTATAAACAAAAAAGAATCATTATAATTTCTGGTATAGTTGTAGCAATACTAGCTTTAGCGATGTCAATTTATTTAAGTAATAGTCAAATAAGGGTAGAAAGAGTTTTTAAAGATGCAACAAGTTTTATAAACAAAGTTTTTATGTATCCTTTTACTTCATTAAATAAGGATAAAAATATTACTCAAAGTGAGAGTTATCTTATTCAAAAGAATGTAAATGAGTCTTTGGAAAAAGAAATTCAAGAACTGAAAGATACTTTAGAACTAAATAAGACATTAACTGAATATACTCCAGTAAACGCTACAATTTTATCTAGAAATAAAAGCTACTGGTTTAATACTTTAAGTATAGATAAAGGAGCAAAAGATGGTATAAAAAAAGATATGGCTGTTATAACTAAAAATGGTTTAATAGGAAAAATTAATAAAGTATATACTAATTCTAGTGAAATAAAATTAATTACAGCTGATGATGTTAATTTTAAAGTTAGTGTTTCTATAAAAAGTAATGATCAGGAAACATACGCTATATTATCTGGTTATGATCAGAAAAATAATTTATTAAAAGTAATTTGGGTAGATAAAACAGTTAATATTGATAAAGGTTCAACTGTTTTAACATCAGGATTAGGTGGCTTATTTCCAGCTGGAATTTACATTGGTACAGTAGAGAAAATAGAAAGTGATAAATATAATCTAAGTAAAACACTATATATAAAAACAAATCAAAATTTTAATAATATTCATTATGTAACTGTATTAAAGGAGAAAGTGTAATGATTCCTACAATTATAATTATTGTATCCATTATATTAGATGGAGTTTTATCTAATTTCTTGCCTTATACAGTAAATTCACTTTCATTATTTACTCCATTGTTAACAGTTGTAAGTATATTTATAATTTATCCATTCTATATTAAAAAGGAAAAGTATTACTATTTTGTTGCTGCTACAACTGGTATAATTTATGACCTGTTTTATACAAATATGCTTTTTTATAATGCTGTAATATTTCTTATACTAGCTATTGTAACTAAGTATATAAATAAAAATTTTGAAGTAAATTACCTGAATATAATAATTCAGATTTTAGTAATTATATCATTATATGAAATAATAAATGCTTTAATTATTATAGTGTTTAATTTAGTACCAATGGATTTTTATAGATTGTTTTATAAAATCTCTCATAGTTTATTACTAAATATAATTTATAGTGAAATATTACTGTTAATAATAAATAAATTACCTAAGAAATATAAGAAGATAAATATAAATTAGCGTATATTTATTTTTTTTGTTCATAAGATTAATAAAGGAGATAATTATGGACAAGAAAACAGTAAAGAAAAAGTTAGTATTGAAGAAAAGTGTACGTGGATTTTTAGTAAGATTAATGTTAACAGTGATAATTGTATTGATTGGATTAATATCTGTAAAAAGTGATTCTAATATTAAAAAAATTATAACTAAGAATGTTTATGAAAGTAGTTTTAAATTTGGAGTAGCTAAAAATATTTATCAAAAGTATTTTGGAAGTGTTCTTCCTATAAATAAAATAATTCAAGAAGAGCAACCTGTTTTTAATGAAAAGTTAACTTATAAATCAGATAATATTTATAAAGATGGTTGTGTTTTAAATGTAAGTGATAATTACATGGTTCCAGCTATTGAGTCTGGTGTTATAGTTTTTTTAGGACAAAAAGAGGAATATGGTCAAACGATAATTGTAGAACAAATAAATGGGGTAGAAGTATTTTATTCTAATGTAGAGCCGATAGAGTTAAAACTATATGATTATATTGAAAAGGGAAAATTATTAGGAGAAGTAAAGGGTAATAAGTTATATATGGTATTTTCAAAAGATGGGAAGTATTTGAATTATAAAGACTATATATAAATATATTGAAATAAATCCCTTTGTATATATATTTGCTTTACTAGCAATTATGACGGCGTCATTTTCTATTTTTATTATTATAAGTTTTTTAGTAATAGTCCATGAACTTGGTCATTTTATAATTGCTAAAGGTTTAGGAGTAGATGTTGAAAAGATAATTATATATCCATTAGGTGGTATATCAAAGTTTAAAATGGCATTGAATATTTCTTTATTTAAGGAATTTTTAATTTTAATATCTGGTCCGATATTTCAATTTATTGCTTATTTTATTCTTGTTTTTATAATGCCTGATTATTATGAGGTAATAACTTTGTATCATTATAGTATATTAGTATTTAATTTATTACCTGTATATCCATTGGATGGTGGTAAATTATTTAATCTTTTTTTTTCATTAAAACTATCTTTTAAAAATAGTTTATATTTAGAATTTTTTATTAGTTATATTATTATAGGGTTTCTTTTATTTATTAATAATGATAATATTAATATTAATTTTGGAATAATTATAATATTTCTTATATATAAGGTGACTGTTGAATATAGTAGAATAAATTTAGTTTATAATAAGTTTCTTTTGGAAAGATATTTGTATAAATATAAATTTCCTAGAAGTATTATGATTAAAAGTGTTAATGATTTTCATAGAAATAAGCGTCATATTATGAGAAAGGACTATAATTATTACTTGGAGGATGAAATTTTGGAGAAATTTTATAAAAAAAGTTGACATATTAAAAAATGCTATGCTATAATCTTATTGCTGGCTGTGATTAACAGTTATGGGGCATTAGCTCAGCTGGGAGAGCGCCACGTTTGCACCGTGGAGGTCAGCGGTTCGATCCCGCTATGCTCCACCATATTGAACTTAACGTTGAGAAATCAACGTTTTTATTTTTCCCAATATGCATTTGGATCTTTGCTTTGACTCAATATTTCTATTATATCAACAATAGAGTAGTATCATTATCCTTTATATTCTTGTCTTCTAATTTTTTTGTCTTCAAATAAAATTAATTCTTTATTTTCTTTGACCTCAGTATTCATTTTTATTCCTCCTTTACTTCTAATATCTATATATCAAAAGCACTGTACTAGCATACGTTTAACCAGAGATACAATAACTTGTTCATTAACTAGAATTTTTTAATCATAATTGTTACATTCTTATTTGCGTGTGATTCAAAATCATTATTTTGTTCAAATATGACAATATTATCCTTATTATATATTCACCATTAATTTTTAAACCGTAAAACTGTTTCCTACCTTTAATCCAATCTTTGATATATCTTTAATTATTATTGGAAGATAGTTAAGATGTAGATGTATTTAGATATTAGTAACTTTTCTTACAAAAGACTTTTGCTTTCCTGTTACCAATATAATACCATACTTATACCAATAATAGTGAAATACATCAATACTTTGTAATGTTTACGTAATACTTTTCATATCTTTATTATTGTTTAAAAAAAACATATAAATATAGAAAAATATGTTATAATCAAAATATATGATATGCGGAGGTAAAACAATATGATGGTGTACGTTTTATTAGCTTTAGCTATATTACCAGTATTAGTCATTGGTACATATGTTAATAGAAAAGATAGAAATAAAGAGCCAACAGCAATACTAGTAAGATTATTTATAGCCGGAGTTTTGTCATGCTTTGTAGTCTTATTTGTATCTGGTATATTAGGAAATATTTTTCCAGTACTTTCATCAAGTAGTACAAAATCAACTTTTATAGAATTATTATTATATGCCTTTATAGGGGTAGCTTTAGTAGAAGAAGGTTCAAAACTTTTAATGGTATATAGTATTGGCTATAAAAATAAAGAATTTGATGAAATATATGACATTATAATATATTCAGTATTTGTAGCATTAGGATTTGCTGCATTTGAAAATATTTTATATGTATTAGGAAATGAAACAATAGAAGCGGGTATTACAACTGGTATTTTAAGAGCTGTTTTATCAGTACCAGGGCATGCTTGTGATGGATTATTTATGGGATACTATTTAAGTTTAGCTAAAATATCAGAATTACAAAAACAAAACGAAGCTTCAAAAAATTATCTTTTAAAAAGTTTATTAATACCAGTAGCTTTACATGGTACATATGATTTTTGTTTACTTACAGAAAATGCTCTTTTTCTTTTAGTTTTCCTAGTATTTGTAATTTGGATGTATATAAATTCAATTAAAAGATTAAAACTAGTTGCGACTAATAATCGTTTGTTATATAAACAAAAGAAATATTGTGGATGTTGTGGAGCATTAGCGACAGGTCTTTTTTGTGGACACTGTGGTCATAGAATACAATGATGGAGGAATATAAGTGAAAGTATTATTATATACAGAAGGTGAAAAAATGACTTCTAATTCTGGACTTGGAAAAGCAATTAAACATCAAATGAAAGCATTAGAATCAGTAAATGTAGAATATACGACTAATTTAAAAGATGACTATGATATTATTCATATTAATTTTTATGGACCAAGATCATATCATTTAGCAAAAAAAGCTCATCGAAAGGGTAAAAAAGTAGTTTATCATGCACATAGTACAGAAGAAGATTTTCGATCTGGATTTATCTTTTGTAAACAATTGGCACCATTATTTAAACGCTGGTTAATAAAATGTTATAGTTTAGGAGATGTTATAGTTACACCAACACCATATTCAAAAAGATTATTAGAAGGATATGGTATAAAGAAAAAAATATATGCTATATCTAATGGAATAGAATTAGATTTATTTAAAAAAGATGAAGCCGCAGGAGAAAAGTTTAGAAAAGATTATAACTATACAAAAGAAGATAAAGTAATAATTGGAATAGGTTTATATATTACTAGAAAAGGAATAGTAGACTTTGTAGAGTTAGCTAAAAGAATGCCAGAATATAAATTTATTTGGTTTGGTTATAGTCCTTTAGCAGCAGCAACAGAAGATGTTAGAAAAGCTGTTAATACAAAATTAGATAATTTAGTATTTGCTGGATATGTAAAGCAGCAAGTAATAAAAGATGCTATGAATGGGTGTGATATATATTTATTTCCAACATATGAAGAAACAGAAGGAATTCCTATAATAGAAGCTTGTGCATGTAAAACAACAGCAGTAATTAGAGATATACCAATATTTGAAGAAATGTTAGAAGATGGTAAAAATGTCTATAAAGCTAAAACTGTAGATGAATTTGAAGAAAAAATAAGAGGTATATTGTCTGGTAAACTAAAGAAAGTAGGAGAAAATGCTTATAAAGTAGCAGAAGAAAGAGATATAAAAAAAGTTGGAGAACAACTAAAAAAAGTTTATGAAGAAGTAATAGAAAAATAAAATAAGAAGGGAAAAAGAAATATGACAGATTATACTAGAACATTTCATTATAAAACAATTAGTATTACAAAAAAGTCACAGTTAGAAACTGTAGAAGATGAAAATTTAAAACGTTATATTAATAATTTAGAAAATGAAATAGATAAATATACAAAAAGTATAAAACAAAAATTAGAAGGAGTTGCGGATAATTGTAGACCAGCTAATTTAGCTGTTAATGGTCAAGCCATTGATGGAGTTATAGAAGCATTAAGTAAGGAACTTGATGTTTTAAGAGCAGATTATGAAGATATAATTAGTCAAATAAGAAATGAAGCAGCAAGATATACAAAATTAAAAAATGAGTCATATAATGCTTATTTACAATATTTAGATGAACAAATTAAAAATAGAAAAACTGGTATTTTAAATACTGATAATAGAACACATATTCCAGGACTATAAGAAGAAAAGAGGATATATATATGGATAATGTAGAATTAACATCATTTCACTTTAATTCTCCAAGAGTTAATGAAGGTATAGGAGAAATGACACAGGCTAAAAATGAAATGAATGACTATGTAAATAGTGTATTTGAATATACAAGATTAATAAGAAAAAATAGTTTATTTGAATATTGTACAGCACTTGATCAAATGTTAAATGAATTATTAGTAAGAGCACAAGGTATAGCTTATGGGGAAGCTTTACTTGATATTTATAAAAATAGTTCTGCTACGGCAAAAAAAGTTGTAACAGAAGAATATGAAAGAGTATCTGGTCAGTATTCATTAAATGATATTAACTTTGTAAGTGTTTTAAGTATGCTTAATAATTTAAAAAGAGTAGCTTTAGAAATTAACTTTTCCAATGGTCAAGTATTTGATTCTTATACTAGTAAAATAGGATTAAATATTTTAAATAATAGTTTAGTAACAATGATTACTTCTGCTAATAATGTAAATAGTAATTTAATGTCATTAAAAGATGCTAGATTAAAGACTAGACAAGTACGTTGGGGTGCTTTAACAGATGCAAGTAAAAATTTTACAACAACACAGGAATTACCAGGTCAAACAGTTTCACCGGTAGTAGCGTTGGATACAATACCAACTGTTGTTCCAATAGTGCCTACAGTAATAGATGATTCTGATGAGGAAAAGGAAGAAAAAGAAGATATTAATAAGGAAGAAGAAAAGAAGCAAGAAGAGGAGAAAAAACAAGAAGATAAAGTTACACCAGGTAATAATGATAATAAAGATAGTAATTGTGAAGATAAAAATATTAATATAGATATAAAGCCAATAAAACCATTTGAAAATAATGATTTAATTAATACTGATAAATCAAATAATACTTCATGGAATAATATAGGATGGAATAATTCGACTGTTCATACTAATTCTAGTGAATTTGTAATACTTAATGAAAATAATTCAATGGAAACAAATGAAATAGTTCCTGATGCAGAAGAACAAACGATAAATGAAGATTTAGAGCCAATAACTATAAATACAACACCGGTAGTAGAAAAAAGTAAAAAGTCAGGTGTAAATATTGGTCCAGTATTAGCCGGAGTGGGTGCCGCAACAGCTGTTGGAGTAGGAGCAAAGGTTTATTTGGATAATAAGAAAAATAATGATAATGGTGAAGAACAAACAGAAGAAGTATATGAAGAAGATTTTGAAGAAGTAGATGAAAATAAGGACAATATAGCAGCAGAAGAATGGCAAGATCCTTCTGAAAATATGTTAACAGATGATGATGAGAGTTTTGAAGTAACATTAGATGATTTAGGTGAAATTTAATAAAGAAGCATTCCTAGGTGAGTGCTTTTAGTGTTTATAATAGTGCTACTTTACACAAATACGTAAAATAAAAAAAAACATTTGCCTTATCTTTAAAAGAATATTATAATTTAGGTATAAGGATATGGCTTCGGTTGACGTATAATCAAAGTTAGATATTCTTACAAAAAATATTAGGAGGTGGCCTATGGCAATTCATGTAGAAGAATCAGCATTAAATGATTTAAGAAATGCATTAGAAACAGCAGGTACAGAATACAAAAATAATTATGCAAGATTACAAAACTTAATTAGTGAAATTACATCAGGAGATATTCAAGGAGATCCTGCTAATGATTTGTTAGCTAAATTCCAAGCTAAAGATGAAACTTTTAAGTCATTACAACAAACTATTGATGAAGCTTTAGAGTATATGGGTGCACAAAAGCAAGCATTTACAAGCATGATAAGCGAGTTATCATCAACAATGAAGTAAGAATATTTAAAGAAAGGTGTGAAAAAATATGAATATAACTATTAATCCAGGAGCAGCTACAGAAGATGCTGTACAAATCGATAGTATTATTAATGCTATTAGTGATTCACTACAAACTTTAGATGCTGCTATTAAAAGAAATATCCCTTCAGGTGTAGAAACTACTTGGTCTGATGAAGTAAGAAATAAATGGGAAAGTTATTATACAGGAGATGTACCAGCTGCTCTTGAAGCAATGAAAGCAAGTGCATCTAACTTACGTTTAGCTGTAGAACAAGCTTTGGCATATAGTCAAGAACAATAAAAAAATACATTGCATAATGCAATGTATAGTAAATAGAGAAATGTAAATAGAGAAAAGCCTTTTCTCTATTTGCTATATATTACATTAAAAGAAAGGAATGAAGGAAATGGCGGATAATATTGATATTGCTACAATTAAAAATGGTTGTAAAGCAATACAAACAGCAGCTAGTGAGTATGATAAAGTAATTGAACAGTTGGAACATGCAAGGGAGACTTGTAAAGCTGATAAACTTGATATTGATGGTGCAACCATGGGTCAAAAGTTTGAAGAAATAGAAGAACTGGTTAAACAGGTTAAAAATGCGACAATAGAGACGGCAAATCAAGCATATGAATATGCTAGACAAGTTTATAATCAAAAAGAACAAGAGGAAGCACAACAACAACAGCAACAAAGTTCATAGAAAGGGAGGAAAATATGTTTTTAATAGGAGCAATAGTAGGAACAGCTACCTTAGGTTTAATTGTATCATTGTTTGGCGATAGATATGAAAGTAGTCCTGAGGAAGTTCAAGAAGCATGTGAAGAATTAACTAATATATCAAATAATACATTACAAGCAATTAGTGATGAAATAGGAAATAATGTTACTATAGTCAATAATGCATCTTATGGATATGTAGATATATCAAATATGAATGCGTATACACCAGCTGTTCAAGAAAGTATAACTAATTTAGTAAAAGTTCTAGATAAGCAAGCAGCTATAATACAAGAATATAATGATGGAAGTGTAGTTGAAAAAATACTTGGAACTGGAACTATGACGATTCTTAATTTAGCTGAAGGTATGGTAAGTGTTACTGAAAATATTGTAGACGCTGGGGCTAATATTGTGGCTGGATTTGGAACAATGTGTGGATTTGATATGGAAGCTGTGGAACTATGGGCTGCAAAAGATCATATTGGTGGATGGTTTGATAATGCATATGAAAATGGAGCACTTAGTTGGGTAGAAAAATACAGTATTTATTCACATGAATCAACATTTGCTGAAGTTGTTAAAGGTTTTGGAACTGCTATTCCATATGTAGCTTTAGCTGCAACCGGTGTTGGATTAGTTGCCGAAGCAAGTATAGCAGGTGCTGCAGGTTTTGGACGAGGGTCGACTAATTATCAGCAGCAGCATTTAGTATATGACGCTAATGGAGAGGCTAGTTTTGATAGGACATATTCTACCGGTAGGATGATGTGGGAAGGAGCAAAACAAGGAGCAATTGATGCAGCATTAACAGTTGGTATGGATAAAGGATTTAAAGCTATAGGAAATAAACTTTCGGCTATCAAAGCTGGAAAGGCAGCGGCTTCTGGTGCAGACGATGCAGCAAAAGCAGTAGTTTCTGGTGTAGATGATATTGCAAAGGCAGCAACTAATAGTGCAGATGATGTAGGAAAGTCATTGCTAAATAGTGCAGATGATGCAGTAAAAGCAGTAACTTCTAGTGCAGACGATGCGGCAAAGGCAGTAACTTCTAGTGCAGACGATGCGGCAAAGGCAGTAACTTCTAGTGCAGATGATGCAGCAAAGGCTGGTCAGAATGCACAAGAATCACTATCTAAAACAAAGCAAGAATTATTAGATAAGATGAAGTCTGGTGAAATATCAAGAGATGAAATGCTGGAAGGAGTTAGAAAAGCAGCAAATCCAGAGAGTGCACTTAATGCTGATAAAGCAAGATTATTAGAAGATTTTAAAGCTGGAAAAATAACACGGGATGAGATGATAAAGGGAGTACAGCAAAGTGCTGGTAATGCGCCTGTTAAAAATTTAGTGTCACAATTAGATAATGTTGTTGATGGTACTATTAAAAGTACAGACGATATTGGAAAATCTTTAATTAATGTAAGTGATGATATTGCAAAGGTAGCAACTAATAGTGTAGATGATGTAGGAAAATCATTAATTAAAAGTGCAGATGATGCTGGAAAGTCTTTAATTAATGTAAGCGATGATATTGCAAAGGTAGCAGCTAATAGTGCAGATGATGTAGGAAAGTCATTGTTAAATAGTGCAGATGAAGTAGGAGAAAATGCTTTTTCTAGATATGCAAGTAAAATGAGTGCTGGTGAAAAGGCTAAGTATGCTAATTTCCTAGATGATGGATTAAAGGCTACACAGGAAACTGCTGAACAGGCTGTAAAGAAAACAGCGTCAGAAGTTGTTGAACAGACTGGTAGTAAGACAGCACAGTCAAGTAGTAAATGGCATTCACCATTAGAAGCTACTACGCCAAGGGCAAAATTGACAAAAGCATATGATACGGCTGTTGAAAACATGAAAAATGCAGCAACTAGTGCAAAATCAAAATTTCAAGATGCTGTTTCTGGATTGAAAACTTCTGGAAGTACAGCTTCAACTGGAACAAGGTTAGGAGAAAAAACAATACCATCACAAGTAACTAAAGCATATGATAATGTTGTAGATGGAATTAAAACTGCTGGAACTAAAGCGGGAACTGTTGCTAAAAAGGTTGCAACTGATACAGCAACGTTTGTTAAAGAAAATCCAAAATCAGCAATACTTGGTGGAAGTGTTATTGCAGCAGAAAAAACAATTGGTAATCTTAATACTAGGTATATACCAACAGATTATGCTTCTGATGAAGTAAAATCTTATGCAAAAGCTTGGAATGGAGATACAATTGGTATAGATGAAGTTGATGATATGATAATTGATAATACTACTGTACCAACAAATACTGATACTTCGTCTGGGGGATATACTGGAGGTTCTTCATATACTTCTGGTACTTATAAAGCTCCTGATTCAAGTACAATAAGTACTAATACAGATAGTACTAATACAGATAGTACTAATACTTCAAATAATCAAACTAATAATACTGATTTAGTAGATGATAAAGTTGATGATAATAAAACAGATGAAAGTAAAACTGATGAAAATATAAATAAAAATGAAGATACAAATAATAATGAAGGAAAAGATGATATAACACCAACACCTAATCCAGATATAGATAATAATTCAAATTCTAATACTAATACTAACAATAACAATAATGGTAGTAGTAATCAAGGAAGTTCTGGAACAAGTCATGGTGGTACCTCTAGCAATTCTTCATATAATAGTTCAGGAACTAGTAGTTGGAATTCTAATTCTACAACAGGAACAGATGTAGAGGAAACTACAGAACTAGAACCAGAGATACCGATAGAAGAAGAAATAGAGCCGAGTGAAGAAATAGAAGAAGAAAGTGTATATACAATTCCAAGTAATTTATCTGGTGTTACAGAAACTAAAAAGAAAAATTCTGGAACCGGAGTATTACCAGTTCTTGGTGGTTTAGGTGCAGCAGCTGCTGTAGGAGTAGGAGCAAAAATGTACTTAGACAATAAGAAAAATAATGACAATGGTGATGATGGTGATGAAGAAGAATATGTAGATGACGATGAGGAATTTAACACTTCAGAAAATGATGATCTTCTAGCAGATGAATGGAATGGAGAAGATACAGAATTAAATCCTTATGATAATTCATCAGAACGTGATTATATCACACCAGATGATGAAGACTTAGGTGAAATGTAATAAATAAAAAGAAAAAAGGAGAAAAAATATGAAAGAAAGATTTTTACCAATAGGTACGGTGTTATTGCTAAAAGGTGGAAAAAAAGAGGTAATGATAACTAGTTATTGTATCTTCCCAACTAATATCCAAATAAAAGATGGAAAAGCAGTAAAGCCAGATCAAAAAATGTATGAATATGGTGGATGTATATATCCAGAAGGAATTCTTGATAGTAGTATGTCATGTGCATTTAATCATAACCAGATAGAAAAGATTCTTCATATGGGATATGAGTGTCCTGCACAAGAAAAGCTATCAAAAACATTAAATGCTGGATATGATCAATACAAGCAAAAATATGAGTCTGAAGGCTTGGAAGGATTACAAAAATTATCTCAACAGATTAATACACAACAAAAGTTAGAAAAACAACAAAAAAACGAAGGAACTAACGAATAGTTCCTTTTTATTTGCTCCAATATTTCTTATTCTTTTCCATTGATATATTTAAAATAATACCTATCATAATCATATATGATAATAAACTACTACCACCATATGATATAAAAGGTAATGTAATACCCGTAATTGGTAATAGACCTATAGTCATTCCAATATTTTGTATTTGCTGAAATAAAAGCATTGCCACAATTCCCGTTAAAATATATTTATCAGTATCATATATCTTTCTTCTTGCCAATCTAATAATATTAACATCAAAATAAATAATTATTGCTAGTAAAACTAAAACTCCAACAAATCCAAAATTAGAAGCAAATACAGCAAATATAAAATCAGTAGAGGACTCTGGGAAATAAATTGGTGTCTTATTAAAACCATGACCAAAGAAACCAGCTGATCCAATTGCCGCTAAAGCATTTTCTAACTGTAACCCAGTTCCAGATTGCCAATCAAATAATCTTTCTAAACGATAGTATATTGAACTGCCAAATATCTTTATAAAAATATCTTCTTTAAAAAAGTAAAGCCAAAGTGTTGTACCTGATATACCAAAAAGTATAATAAACGCAATTATAAACCAGCGTAATCTAATACCAGAAGTAAACATCATAACTAAATATATTATTAAATATATTATTACCGCCCCGGTATCAGGCTGTAAAAAGGTAAGTATTGATGGAACTAATACTACTAAGAAAGTTTTTAAAATAAATATAAATTCATCTTTAATACTAGGATTTTTATAATCACTTCTAAAATTATGAATCATAGTAGCTAGTACTAGCATTATAAAAACCTTCATAAACTCACTTGGTTGTATACTACCAATTCCAGGTATAACTAACCAGCATTTACTATTATTAATAGGTGTTGCAAATAATAATATCCAAAGGAGTAATACATTTCCTATAATATATAAAAACCAAGAATGTCTATATAAATATTCATTTTTTAGTTTTAGTAAAATAAATACTAATGTAAAACCTATAAAATACCATGTAGCTTGTTTTAAGGCTAAATTACCAAGTGATTTAGAAGTATAAGTTAAGGCACTATAAATAGTAATTATACTTATAATAGACATTAAAAATATAGGAATAACTATTTTAAAATTAATTTTATATTTACTCATATAATCAAACCTTTCATTTATATTATACCAAAATCATTCAATTTTTATCTTTCATTTTCATAAAATATGTAAAAGGAGAAATATTTTATGAAAAAATTACCTAAAGTTTATCAAAATAATATAACTAAAAAAATAAATAATAATAAAACAGTCTGTTATTTAAAAGAAGAAAAAGAACTTTTTAATCCTATTGAAATTCCAACTATAAAAGATAAAATAGATAAAGTATTTTCTGGATATGGATATGCTTATAATATTCCAGTAACGATAAAAACTTCAAAAAAGACTTATGAAACTAGTTTGATTGCTAAAACATCTAATAATATAATTACACTAGATAATAATATTATTCCTATATCAGATATAATAGATTTTAAAATAAATAAATATTAAAAAGATTGTCTTTAAACAACCTTTTTTATTTTAATTATTTAATTTTTTAGCACAATTCTACATAAGTATCAGCAAGACATTGCATAGCACCAACACAGTTTAAGTCAATTGTAAAAAATTGATTAGTACTTAGATAATTATCTTTAGTTTCATTTAAATATAGAATTCTACATGTACAGCAACAGTCATCAATTGCTTCAACTCTAAATACTGTAGACTGATTAGTTTGATTATTTAATGTATAAGGAAAACTCCAAGCATTACCTGTACAACAATTATATAGTGTTACTGGTCTAGTATTATAACAGATACTACTGCAAACTGGTCCTAGAAAAGGTTTATCACAACCAGAGTAACTTTCATTATCAAAATCTTGTTTTTGAAGTATTAAGATTTTTCTTAAAATGTCAGCTAAACAACAAGTACTTTTATTTTCTTCACAATCCATATATTCTAAACCTCCTTTCTATATGTTAGAAACGACAGCATCTTCTATACATTGAACAGCACAAATACAACCTAAATTAATATTAATAAAACTATTACTAGCAACATAAGTATCATCATTTCTATATAATACTCTAAGTGTTACATAGTTATTAGAGACTTTTTCAACTCTAAATAATGAACTAGTTTTTGTATCGGTATTATTATCAATATAGTTAGCAGTTATTAAAGTACCTTTCTTATTATAAAATGTAACAACTCTGGTATTATAACAAATACAATTAATAGTAGGTCCTAAAAAAGGTTTAGTGCATCCTTCTTCAATATAACATTCGTCTTGTGAATTTTCTTGTAATAAGCATATTAATTTTAATAAGTTCTTAATACAACGATTAGTAGTCATAGTACCCACCTCTTTATCTATTTCTAATATAAAGTATTCAAAACTTTTTATTTGGTGTTTATAAATACCTATATAATTATATGTAGTGCTAATTAAAATATCTTTATTTTTTTGTTTATCTGTTATATAATTAATATGGTGATTAAAATGGATTATGTTATTATAGGTGTAATTCTACTTATAATTTTATTAGCAATTTTAAAGGCTAGTAAAAAAGATGCTGGACTTGATTTTAATAAATTAGTAGAATACTTAGGTGGTAAAGAAAATATTATTGATACTGAAATAAATCTATCTAGATTTAAAGTAACATTAAAGGATGTTTCTAAAGCAAACAAAGATGGAATTCAAAAACTAGGTGCTAAAGGAATAGTTGAAATTGATAATCAACTAAAAATAATATTAGGACCTGAGTCAAAACAATTAAAAAAGTATATTGATGAGATTAAATGACATATTTTGTCATTTTTTTCATATTTCGACAAGTTTCGACATAATAAGAGTATATATTTTAAGTAAGAGGTGTTAAAGATGCCAGTATTTGAAAATTTATTTTTATTATGTGTTTTTCTATTCTTTCCTTTAACTTGTTATTTAATCTATATAACATACATCAGTAACATGGATATTAAGGAAAAGAATATATTTTTAGATATATGTTTAATTACATCATTATTTTTAATAGTTCGTTATGTTGAAGATAAATCAATTTATGTTGTTTTGTTTTATAATATTCCTTTATTACTTTCATATATAAAAAAGAGAACTACTACATCATTATTTTTATCATTCGTAATAGTATTATTATATAGTAATTATACAAGTATACC
>CAVKYO010000021.1:0-13332 GCA_963660495.1 Acidaminococcus fermentans | reverse complement strand
AAAAAATTTATAAAGTTTTGTATAGGAAATACTTGACTTTATTATGAGAGGAGATTTATGAAAAAGAATATTTTATTTTATTGCTTATTTTTTGTTTTAGTATTTTTAATGGTTGGTTCTTTATTCTTAGATTTAAATAAGGGTAAAAAGGATGATACTAATAAGAATACAAAGATAACCTTAGCTGAAGTGGCTCATACTATTTTTTATGCACCAATGTATGCCGCTATAGAAAATGGTTATTTTGAAGATAATGGAATTGATGTTGATTTAATTCTAACTGCTGGTGCAGATAAAGTTACTGCTGCAGTATTATCAGGAGATGCTGATATAGGATTTTCTGGAAGTGAGGCTACAATTTATGTTTATAATGCTAATGAAAAGGATTATTTAAAAACTTTTGCACAACTTACACAAAAGGATGGATCATTCTTAGTATCTAGAGAGAAATTTGATAATTTTACTTTAGATGATTTAAAAGGAAAAGATGTTATCGGAGGACGAGCTGGGTTTCGTCTTTAAAAAAGATTATTAAAATTTAGATAAAGCTCTATATTTTTATCTTTAGTTAGATATATTTTTTCTATTATTAGTTCTAAAAAAGACTTATCATTTAAAATTTCAGTGATGTTATATTTTGTTTTGTTTTTTATGACTGATAACTCTTTTTTTAATTCTTCTTCTATTTTCTGATACTTTTCTTTAGTTATTTTTTTATTTAAATAATTGATATGTGTTTTTTTTAAGGACAAGGATATTTTATTTATTTTTTGGATTTGACTGTTTTCTTTTTCAATAATACTAATTATTACTGGCTCTACTATGTTTTTTATTTCATTTTTAATTTGACTTTCTAATTTTTGATAATTCATACACTTTGGTGAACACTTTTTAGGATTTCTTCTATAGTATGAGCAGCTACAATAAAGTCTTTTTTTATCTTTACTTTTTAAAATATTTATACTGTGATGACATTCTTTACAATAAAGTAAATTGCTTAATAAATATGTTGTCTTTGTTTTGTTTTTGGCTTTTCTTTTTGATATTTTATCTTGTACTTGATTAAATAAATTAGTATCAATTATTGCTTCATGAGTATTTTTTACAATTATCCAGTCTTCCTCTTTTACTTTTGCTTCTTTTTTTAATTTATAACTTATTTTTCTTCTTTTACCTTGGACAGTATGTCCTAAGTATGTTTGATTTGTTAGAATTTCTTTTATGGTTGTGGGACTCCATTCTGGATGCATATAACTTATATTGGCATATGAACTTGGTGTTTCTATATTTTCATTATTTAAGATTCTAGCTATTTGTGAATAATTATTTTTTAGAGCTAAATCGAATATTTTTTTTACAATTAAAGATGCATTTTTATCTGGTATTAATTTATGATAATCTTTCTTTGATTTTTTATAGCCGAATGGAGCTTTCCAGCCAGTATATAGTCCTTGCTTTTTTCTTATTTTTAAACTACTTTTTACTTTTTTAGATATATCTAAAGCATACATTTCATTTATACCATTTTTGAGCCAGACTAGTTCTGTTGTTTCATTATTAGAGTTATCATAATTATCATTTATTGCGATAAATCTGACATTATATTTAACAAAATATTCATCTAACAGTATACTCATTTTTCCATTGTTTCTACCTAGTCTGGATAAATCTTTTGTTACAACTAAGTTAATTTTTTTGTTTTTTATATCGAGTAATAATTCTTCTAAACCTGGTCTATCAAAAGTAGTTCCTGATATACCATCATCGACATATTCCTTACATAGTATGTAATTATTTTCGTTTAGGTAATTCATTATATAGCTTCTTTGACTTATAATACTTTCACTTTCTTTAGTATTAGAATCATCTTTTGATAGTCGTAGATAGATACCTACTTTATAGTCATTCATTGTTATTAATTTTTTGTAAGTACTTTTTTAGTAATTCTTTTAGGGTTGGACCTTGTTTATTATAGATAATTTTTAGCATAAAAAAACCTCCTATTAAATAATACGAGATTTTTTATACTTTATTAATTATTCTTAGAATACTAGTGTAAATAATGTTAAAAGTAGAATGTTAGCGATTGCTATTGTTAAAACTACTTTCCATGCCCATTTTACCCAGGTACCATATTCAACTTTAGCTAAAGCTAGACCGCCCATGATAGCTCCACAAGTTGGAGTTATTAAGTTTACAAGTCCGTTTGCAGCAACTAAAGTCATTACAGTAGCTTCAACACTATGTCCAAGTTGAGCAGCTAATGGTCCAATAATTGGAGCTGATAGTGTTGCTAAACCTGAAGATGATGGTACTAATACAGATAGTATTATGTGAATTATATAGTTAAATGGTGCAAATAAGAATCCAGGAACATCTCTTAATAATTCTGCGGCATTGTAGATAATGTAGTTATCTAAATGAGTTGTTTGCATTAAGACACTTGCTCCACGAGCTACAGCAATAATTAAAATAACTCCTATCATGTCATCTGCTCCATCGATAAATGTATCAACAAATTTCTTTTCTTTCATTCCATTAACAACACCGATGACTACAGCCATTATTAAGAACCATAAGGCAGCTTCGTTAAACCACCAGTTACCTAATGAACTTCCTGTTAACCAGCCTGTCCAACTATCAAAGAAAGTAACTCCAAATTCGCCCCATGGGATGAATCCAATAATCATAACTAGGAATGTTAATCCAAATAGAATTAAAGTTAACTTTTGTTTACTATTTAGAGCAACATCATCTTCTATTTTTTCTTTACCATATTTCTTTTCCATCTTTTGTTGTTCTCTTAAGCTAAGAATTGTTGAACCTTTATCAGCTTTTACTTTTCTAGCATACTTCATTACAAAATAAATTGAAATAGCTAATGTAGATAGCCAAAGTAGTGTTCCAATAAAGATAATTATACCCTGATTAACTACTGTTCCTTCTGGTAGTGCAGCTACTGCGGCTCCTACAGCGAATGGATTAATAGTTGAACCTAAGCAACCAGAACCAGCACCTAATAAAACAATTGCTGATGCAACAATTGTATCCATACCAGCAGCTACCATTGTAGCAGCAAGTAATGCATAGAATCCAACAGTTTCTTCAAGCATACCGTATGTTGTACCACATACTGAAAAGATAAACATTAATATTGGTATTAAGGCTAATTCATTTCCTTTTAATTTTTTTACAAGAACTTGTATTCCTGTTTCTAATGCATCTGTTGAATTAATTACAGCAAGTAATCCACCTAAAATCATGATGAAGATTCCAACATCAACAGCATTACCAAAACCTAAAATTGGTGATAGTAAAATATCTGATAATTTAGCTCCAACAACGCCAGAGCCGTTAACAATATTATCTCCAACAAATTTGGCACTTGGTAATAAATGTGAAAGAATTCCCAACATGAATATTAGTATTAAAATTATTGAGAATGAAGATAGTGCTAAACTAAACTTCTTTTTTCTTTTTGACATTTTTTTACTCCTTTTTCCTCTTATAATTGTACCTGTTTCTCCTTCTAAAGCATCTTTTGCTTTTTCTAATGAAGTTATTAAAGCATAGCCATTTGACTCTTTAGCAAAGTCAATACAGGCTTCAACTTTTGGCAGCATACTTCCTTCTGCTACCTGTTTGTTTTTGATTAAATTAGTTGCTTGTCTAATTGTTAATTCGCTTAAGGCCTTTTGATTATCTTTTTTATAATTTAGATAAACTTGGTCTACAGCTGTTAAAATTAGAAGAGCATCAGCATTTAAATCAAGGGCTAATCTGGCACTAGTGCGGTCCTTATCTATTACTGCATCAACGCCTTCATAACCTTCCTGGGTTTTAATTACCGGTATTCCACCTCCTCCACAGGCAATTACTACATTCCCATCTTCTACTAAATCATGAATATTCATGATTTCGACTATTTTTATTGGCTTTGGACTTGCTACTACACGACGATATCCTCTACCGGCATCTTCTTTCATGCAATATCCTTTTTCTTTTTCCAACTTAATAGCTTCTTCTTTTGTATAGAAACTTCCTATTGGCTTAGTTGGATTTTCGAAAGCCTTATCATTTTTATCTACTTCTACTTGTGTAATTACAGTTACACAGTTTTTCTTAATATTTCTTCTTGCTAATTCTTCTTGAATTGACTGTTGAAGATGATATCCAATGTAGCCTTGACTCATTGCTCCACATTCAGCAAATGGCATTTCTGGTGAATTAATACTTTTATGTGACTCTTCCATTGCTAAGTTAATCATACCAACCTGTGGACCATTGCCGTGTGATACAACGACTTTATTTCCTTCTTCAACTAGATCAACAATATTTTTTGCTGTTCCTTTTACTAATTCCAACTGTTCTTCTGGGCTTTTACCTAAAGCATTGCCACCTAATGCGATAACTATTGTTTTTTTCATTATTTTAGTGTCTCATATACTACGGCTTTAATAGTATGAAGTCTGTTTTCTGCTTGATCAAATACTTTTGATTGACTTGATTCAAATACCTCGTCAGTTACTTCCATTTCTTTTAAACCGTATTTTTCATATATTTGCTTGCCAATTGTTGTTCCTGTGTTATGGAATGATGGTAAGCAATGTAAGAATATTGCATTAGGATTAGCATTTTCCATTATTTCTTTATTTACTTGATATGGTTTAAGTAAATTAATTCTTTGTTCCCAAAGCTCTTCTTTTTCGCCCATAGATACCCAAACATCTGTGTATAAAACGTCTGCATTTTTAGTACCTTCCATAGCATCTTCTGTTAATGTAATTGTTGAACCTGATACTTTTGCAAAGTCTTCACAAGTTTTTACTAATTCTGCAGATGGGAATAAGTCCTTTGGTGCACAACAAGTAAAGTTAACACCTAATTTTGAACAAATTACCATAAGAGAATTGGCAACATTATTTCTAGCATCACCTAAGAATACTAAGTTTAATCCTTCTAACTTTCCAAAGTTTTCATATGCTGTCATTAAGTCTGCTAGCATTTGAGTTGGATGGAATTCATTAGTTAAACCATTCCATACTGGAACTGTAGCATACTTAGCAATTTCTTCAACTATTTCTTGATCAAAACCACGATATTCAATTCCATCATACATTCTAGTTAATACTCTAGCAGTATCAGCAATTGTTTCTTTCTTACCCATTTGTGATCCTGTTGGTCCTAAGTAAGTAACTCCCATACCTAGATCTAATCCTGCCACTTCAAAAGCACAACGTGTTCTAGTTGAATCTTTTTCAAAAAGTAAAACTATGTTTTTCCCTTTTAATTCATCATGTGGAATTCCAGCGTGTTTTTTCTTCTTTAAATCAATAGCAACTTCTATTAGGTATTTAATTTCTTCTGGAGTATAATCTATTAATTTTAGAAAATCTCTTCCATGTAGATTCATTATATATCCTCCCTTACTAAAGGCATACTCATACATCTAGGGCCTCCACGTCCACGTGATAATTCAGCTCCATGAATTTCAATTACATCTAAGCCAAATGAACGTAGTACATCATTTGTTAGATTATTTCTATCGTAAACAACAACAACACCTGGTGCTATACATAATGTGTTACTACCATCGTTCCATTGTTCACGTTCTGCTGAAACTTTATCACCACCAGCACATGGAATTAGTGTTACTGGTCGCCCTACATATTTAGATAATATTTCATCTAATGGAGCATTGATTTCAGTAACTGTTAAGTCATTATCAGAATCCGGATCATCTCCTTCAACGATTTCAAATACTTGTAAAGTACCCATGATACCTGGATGATAGGTAAATTTATCATAATCCACTTGTGTAAATACTGTATCTAAGTGCATAAAAGCACGACTTTCTGGAATATTGAAAGCTAGTATTGTATCTATTTTACAGTCTGGATCTTTAAATAAATTTTCAGCTAATCTATCGATTGACTCAGCTTGAGTACGTTGTGAGATACCGATTGCTAGAACATGGTCATTGATATTTAAAACGTCTCCTCCTTCAATGTGATGTGGATTATAACGTTCATAATAGAATGGCACTTGATCTTGGTAATCTGGGTGATATTTAAAGATATATTCTGCATAAATTGTTTCTCTACTGCGTGTTACAGAATACATTTTATTTAAGCTTATACCTTCTCCAATACTTGCGAATGGATCTCTTGTAAAGTATAAGTTTGGCATTGGTTCTGCAATGAACTTGTCCTCTTCATCTATTAAGTCTACTAAAGACTTTTCTATTTCTCTTTTTCTTCTTGGAATATCAGATAATTGAATTCCTTCCATTGTTTTTAAAACTAGTTTTTTACTATCAGTAATGTTATTTAAATAATCAAATGCTAAATTTTTGTATTTTGGTGTACGTATTCCAGCTTCAAAGATGTATTGTCTGATAAACTTTTCACGAATTATTTCGCTTGTATTTAATACATCGGCCATTAAGTCTTCTACATATACTACTTCAACACCATGACTACGTAAAGCATTAGCAAATTCGTCATGTTCTTTTATAGCATCTGGTAAATATGGAATATCATCAAAAAGAAGTCTTGATAATGTATCTGGTGTTAAATTTAATAATTCGTTACCAGGCCTATGTAATAAAACTTTTTTTAATTTTCCAATTTCACTTGTTACATGTATTTTTTCCATTTTATCCTCCTTATTAATACTTACGATTTTTTTACGAGATGTCGTGAAACTCGTTTATTTCAATGGATATACCATGAATAAACAATTATTTTATTTTTGATAAAAATTCTTTTAAACGTTCTGTTTTTGGATGATTAAATATTTCATCTGGTGTTCCTGATTCTACAATTACACCTTTGTCCATAAACAAAACATCTGTTGCTATATCTTTAGCAAATTCTAATTCATGAGTTACAACAACCATGGTCATTCCTTCTTTAGCTACTCTTTTCATTAGATTTAAAACATCTTCTATCATTTCTGGATCTAATGCTGATGTTGGTTCGTCAAAAAGGATTATGTCTGGATTCATCATTAATGATCTAGCTATCGCAACACGTTGTTTTTGTCCACCGGATAAACTACTTGGATAAGTATCTTTTTTATCTTCTAATGATATTTCTTTTAGTAATTTATTGGCTTTTTTTAAAGCTTCTTTTTCTGTTAAGACTCCTTCTTTTACAGGAGCAAGTATTAAATTATCTAAAACAGTTAGGTTTGTGAATAGATTAAAGTTTTGAAAAACCATACCTATTTTTTTACGCATTTGTAATTTGTTATCGTTTGTTAATTTTACATTATTATATCGAACTTCTCCTTTGCTTGGTTCTTCTAATAAGTTTAAGCAACGAAGAAAAGTACTTTTTCCGGAACCTGATGGTCCAATGATAACTATTCTTTGTCCCTGATTTACAGTTAGATTTATACCTTTTAGTACTTTTAATTTTCCAAAACTTTTCTCAATATTTTTAGCCTCTAGCATGACTTAACACCTTCTTTTCAAATATTGTCAATAGTTTTGATAATCCGATTGTTAGAATTAGGTAAATAATCGCAATGATTATTAATGGGAAGAAATAGTTATATGTACTTGAGGCTATGATATCTGCGGCTTTTACAAGGTCTATTATTCCAATGTATCCAGCTACGGAAGTTTCTTTTAATAAAGTTATAAATTCATTACTCAATGCTGGTAAAACATTTCTAACGGCTTGCGGTAAGATTATAGATTTCATTGTTTCTCTATATGTTAAGCCAAGTGAATCGGCTGCTTCTTTTTGTCCTCTATCTATTGAGTTAATTCCTGCTCTTATTATTTCTGATACATAGGCACCTGAATTAATACCGAAAGCAATTACTCCAACTAGAATTGTATTTATGTCAACGGTTCTAAATATGACATAATATATAATCATCAATTGTAATACTGCTGGAGTACCACGAATTATGGTTACATAAAGTTTTGATATAAAATTAGCCAGTTTGGCTTTTTTGGTTTCTTCGTGATAGTTTCTAATTAAGGCAACTAGTCCGCCTAAAATGACACCTAGAATCACGGCGAAAAAGGCAATGATTAAAGTTTTGCCTAAGCCTTCTATAATAAAGCGATATCTGTCTTGTTCAATTAGTGTTTGATAAAATTGTTCATATACGTTATTGATAAATTTGATAAACTTTTCCATGGTACCTCTTCTTATTTACTGTATTCAATTATGTATTCTTCAATTTTTCCTTCATCTATTAATCTTTGTAATACTGTGTTCATTGTATCTAGCAATTCTGTATTTCCTTTTTTGACAGCCATACCATAGCTATCTTTGAATAAAATTCCATCTAGTATTTTTAGTTCTGGATTTTGACTTACTAGTTGTTGTGCTGGAATTTGATCCATTACTATACAGTCTGCTTTATTATTTTTTACAGCTTCTGCGGCTACTAGGAATTTCTTTTGTCTGTTTATTTCAGAATTTTTGTAATTTTCTGTTACATATGAATCACCAACTGTTCCTAATTGAACAGCAATTCTTTTTCCATCTAGTTGTGTTATGTCATTTAAGGAACTATCTTTTTTTACGACTACAACTTGGTTTGAAGTTACGTATTCAATGGTAAAATCCACTTGTTTTTTTCTTTCTTCAGTTATACTCATACCAGCTGCTGCAAAGTCTGCTTTGCCTGATTTTAATTCACTTACAATTGAGTCAAAGTCTATATTTTTTACGACTAGTTTTTTACCCAGCTCTTTAGCTATTTCTTCTGCTATAGCGACATCAACACCAACTATTTCACCGTTTTCATAATATTCATATGGAGCAAATCCAGCCTCTGTTACCATAATAATTTCATTTTTGTTTTTTCCACATCCTGATAAGATTAAAGTTAGTATAATTATTAGACATATGCCTATGTATTTTTTTAGCCTCATATATTCTCACCTACTATACTATATTAATTTGAGTATATCATATTGTTTTTGATAAGTAAAGGTCATTGACAGTTAAAACGTTGCATTAAATTTGCTGTTATCTATTATAAAATTTATCTTTTTTAAAGACGATACGGGGGTATGCCTGAGATGACATTTGAATGGGCTCTTAAACAAAATGGAATTGATCCAAAGAAGGATTTAACTATTGATACATCTATCGCTTTTGCGGCAATGTCAGGAGCTTTCATTTCTGGACAAGGAGACTTTGTGACACTATTTGAACCTAATGCTTTAGAAATAGAACAACAAGGTTTAGGATATGTTGTTGCTAGTGTTGGTGAACTTGGTGGTGTTGTTCCTTATACTTCTTACTCTGCTAGAACAAGTTTTATTAACAATAATAAAGATTTAATAAGTAATTTTACTAAGGCTATTCAAAAAGGTCTTGACTTTGTACACAATAGTACTGATAAAGAGGTTGCTGAAGCTATTCTTAAACAATTCCCAGATACATCACTTAATGATTTAGAAAAGGTAATTGCTCGTTATAGAAGTATAGATGCTTGGCCTAAAACAACTGACTTCAGTGAAGAGGCTTTTGATCACTTGCAAAGTATCATGATTGATAATGGTGTATTAAAGGAAAAGGTTTCATATAGTAAGTTGATATATAATGAAAAATAAACTATTAACTATTAAGAATTTAGAAAAAAACTATCATGATATAAAAACTGAAATAAGAGCAGTTGATGACGTTAGTTTTGAGGTTAATAAAGGTAAATTTATATCTATTGTTGGTCCATCTGGTTGTGGAAAATCAACGATACTTTCAATTTTATCTGGTTTAGAAAATAAATCTGCTGGGGAAATTATTTTTGATAAAGATGTTACAATGTCTTACATGTTACAGAATGATTCTTTATTTTCATGGAGAACTATTTTAGATAATTGTTTATTGGGATTAGAAATTACTAATACTTTGACTGAGGAAAGTAAAAAGAAAGTTATTTCTTTACTGGAGACATATGGTCTTTCAGAATTTATTAATAAATATCCAAGTAGTTTATCCGGTGGTATGAAACAAAGGGTTGCTCTTATAAGGACTTTGGCTACTAATCCAGATATATTACTTTTAGATGAACCTTTGTCAGCACTTGATTATCAGTCAAGACTTGCTATTAGTGATGATATTTATAATATTATAAAAAAGGAAGGTAAAACTGCTATCATGGTTACTCATGATATAGCTGAAGCTATTAGTATGTCAGACAGGATTATTGTCTTGTCAAAAAGACCTGCTACGATTAAAAATATATATGAGATAAAGTTAACTGATAGAAAAAATCCAATTCATAATAGAAAATGTAAGGAATTTAATTATTATTTTGAAAAGATTTGGGGTGATTTGGATGTACACCTATAGTGAAGAACATAAAAAGTTTTTAAGTAAGATTAAAAAAGAAAAAATAATAGTTGCCTCTTTTCAAATTGCTATTGTGTTGATATTTCTTATAATTTGGGAAGTTTTGGCAAGACTTGGTCTTATTAATACTTTTTTATCATCATCACCTAGTAAGGTTTTAAATACTACTATTAACTTATTCAAAACTGGTGATTTATTTAGTCATATCTGGGTTACTGTATGGGAAGTACTTTTAAGTTTCTTTATCGCAACTGTTATAGGTTTTATTACGGCTATTGTACTTTGGAGTAATAAAATCATTTCAAAAATAGTTGATCCATATCTTACAATTTTGAATTCACTTCCTAAGGTTGCTCTTGGTCCATTGATTATTATCTGGGTTGGTGCTAGTACAAATTCTATTGTATTTATGGCTTTATTGATAAGTGTCTTTATAACTATCATTAATATATATAATGGTTTTGTATCAACTAATAAAGGATATATAACATTGCTTAAGTCATTTAAGGCTACGAAGACTCAAATATTTTTTAAAGCTGTTTTACCGAGTAATATAATAACTCTTATAAATGCTTGTAAGATTAACATTTCTATGAGTCTTATTGGTGTTATCATGGGTGAACTTCTAGTATCAAAAAAAGGACTTGGATATTTAATTATGTATGGATCACAGGTGTTTAATATTGACTTGGTAATAACAAGTGTGGTTATTTTAGGCATAATTTCTTATCTTCTATATTTTATTGTTGATAGTATTGAGAAAAAAGTAATTAATGCAAATTAAAAAACTTTAAAGTTCTCTTTTAGGGAGTTCTTTAAAGTTTTTTGTTGTTTTTTTATATTTATTTTTCCAATATTTCTTTTATTATATTTTTTGCCGAATTCCAAGTATTTTTTAAACTATCATAACTTAAAGTTTCTTCTACTTTATCAAATGGAGTCCAAATAAGATCATGTGTATCTTCACTGTTATTATCACTTTTTCCTTTATCTATTGCAAAAAACATATAACAAACACAATTTTCTCCTTTTGGTGTTGTATACTTTTCTACTAAAGGAGCATATTCATCTATTATTTCAGCTACTCTTTTTGTTTCTTCGGCAGTTTCTCTTGTAGCTGTTTCTTTTATTGTTTCACCTTTTTCCATATGTCCTTTTGGAAATGAATAATCTTCCTGTTTTTTTCTATAAATTAATGCGATTTCTCTTGTTTCTTTTTTTATCAGAAAACATCCTGCTTTTTCAGTAGCCATATGATTTTCTCCTTTTTTTATTTCTTTTTCTTTTATATTATAATACAGAATTGTTATTAATGATAGTTTTTTAAAATTTTAATATGTTAAAAATCGATAGTTAAATTGATACGTTTTTAGGTGTAATACTTTATAAATATATGAATTACTAAAAAGTAATTAATGCAAATTAAAAAACTTTAAGGGTTTCTCTTTGATGAGGTCTTTAAAGCTTTTTGCTGTTGGTTTTAATTTTTTCCGAAAACGGTAAATGATAACATTAGACCGCCTGTAATATTTGCGGAATGAGAATCATATCCATATTCGCCAAAGGTAAATGGCATTATAAATGGTACACCTTTTGTTTCTTTTACTAATAATTTATATACTTCATCAAGACGGTCACCAATGACATTCTTTCTACTTGCTGAATGTATTAGTACATAAGCACCTGGTTCTGTATATAATTGTTTTCTTAGGTTTCTTAATGTGTTTGCTGAAGCATCAATTAATTCATCTGTTGTTGCTTCTAACTGAATAATAGCTGTTCTTGGAACAACTTTATTTCCAAGTGTTATTGTATCATCAGTTGTTGTTTTAGTACCCATATCATTTCCTATCATAGGGTGACGAATAATTGTTAAATTTCCCAAAGGATCTTTTAATCCTAATGGTTTACTAGCAGAAACTTCAAGTAGTTTTCTTCCTATTAAACTTGATGGAGCTTTATTTATCCATGAAGCATATTTTCTTAAGGCTGATATTCCATCAATACTTACTAATGTTCTATCATCTTTTACTTCTGTTATTAGTCCCATATTATTTGTTTCTCTATATTCACCTGTGAAAGAAGTTATGATTTCATTATCTGTATAGAAAAAGGCTACGGCAACACCATCTGAGAATACTTTATCATTACATATTATTTTCCAACTTCCAGATATGTTATCATCTGCTGCGCTTCCTCCAAACATGGGAACACGACCGATAACATCTTGAATTCCCATTAAGTATTCCTCTTCTTCTTTAGGACTTGCAACCATATAGAAATATGCTGGTGCTCTTGTGGTTTTGGCATTTTCTACGGCTTCAATTGCAACTCTTCTACCAATGGCTCTTGGGTCTTTTCCGGCTTCATGGCAAGCTAGACCTACTGTCATATTTTTATCTTCTAAGGCTAACATTCCTGCAAATCCTGTTTCGGATGTAATTATTCCTTCGTTTGTAATAATGGCATTACTACTTGTACTACCAATGATTGGCATATTAGTAACGCTTCTAATTCCTTTCATAAGCTCTTTTATATTATTTTTTTCTGATGTATATAGAAAGCCAATTTTAGAATTAGACAATTCTTTAAGTGTATTTTTTGCAGTTTCTATGCCTAGTGTTATATTATCGGTTGCTGTACTATAGCCTGTACAAGATTTCAACATATTATACCCTTCTTTCTATTCTTTTATATTCTCTATTGTGATAATTATACCATACTTTCTTTTCTTTTGAATACTTTTTCTTTTATTTAGCTGTAAAGAAAAGTAACTATTCAGACTATAGCACGCAAAAATGAAGAGTAATTATAGAAATTGCTCTTTTTAATTTGCAAATAATGCTTTGTTATTAAATATTGCATTTATTGATTCATACGGATTTATCTTTCTTTTGATAGATGTCTTTATTACTGATAGTGCATTAGCAAAATCTTGTGCTACACTCACCCGAGTTTTGCAGTTATTCCTCTTTAAATTGTTAATCTAGCCTTTATTATATAA
>CAVKYO010000020.1:8587-13821 GCA_963660495.1 Acidaminococcus fermentans | reverse complement strand
AAAGAATTTATTCTTGAGATTTTTACTCAAATATATTAAAATAAAGGAGTAGAGTAGAAAATGAAAGAAGGTTGGTTATAATATGGATAATACTAATAATGCAAACACAACGCCAGTAGCAACACAAAATACAATGGCAGAACCAAGGAAAAAGAAAAAACACACAGGATTTATATTTTTTCTTTTTGTAGTAGCAGGATTTTGTTTTTACACATATTATGAATATACTGAACATGAAAAAGAAATATATGAATTAAATGAAAAATGTACACCAGTATCAACAACAGGAGAGGTAAAAGAACTTTCACTTGATTCAACGATAGTTCAAGATTTATATAGTAAAGTTTATACAACCATAAAAGAAGATGCCGCCGAGACAGAATTAAATGATTCATTAAAATTATATTTAGCTTATAGACAAATACCTAATTATAAAATATATGATTCTAACTGTAATTATTTTAGTGATACCAAAATGCCATACTACACATGTCTAAATAATGAAACAACAACTCCAACCGCTTTTAAAGAAGAGTCTTTAAAAGTAGAATACAAAAAACTATTCGGTGAAGATGCTATATTTCAAAATAATGATATTCAAATAGGTAGAGTTTGTCTTGGAGGATATCAATACATAGAAAGTCGTGGCGAATATGTATCAGGCTATTGTAAAGAAGAACCAACAACAATATATACAGGCGAAAAGAAATTAGTAAAAGCAACATCACAAGAATCAACCATCATCTTATATGAAACTGTAAAATATTACGCTGGTGAAGGACAAAAATTAAAAGAAAATTTAGTTTCCGGTACATATATGTATACATTTAAACTAGATACAAACTATAATTACGTATATAAAAGTAAAGAATTAAAAAATTAAAAAGCAGGTGAATTAATAATGGAAATTAAAAAAATAGTAACAGGAGCATTAGACGAAAATTGTTATGTCTTAATTGAAAATAAAGAAGCTTTAGTAATAGATCCAGGAGATGACTATTTAAATATAAAAGAAGCCATTGGAGATAACAAAATACTAGGAGTTTTAATAACACATTCCCATTTTGATCATATAGGAGCACTAAGAAATTTCTTAACAAAAAAGTCCATTAAAATATTTAAAAGAAGTAACTTAGAAGAAAAAGAATATGCAATAGGACCATTTAAATTTAAATGTATATATACGCCAGGTCATTCAAAAGATTCTGTAACATTCTATTTTGAAGAAGAAAACGTTATGTTTGTTGGAGACTTTATATTTAAAGAATCCATTGGTAGAACTGATCTACCAGGAGCAAATCCAAGTGAAATGCAAGAAAGTATCAAGAAAATTCTAACATATGATGAAAATATAAAACTATATCCTGGTCATGATGAAGAGACAACATTAAAATATGAAAAAGAAAATAATCCATACTTAAAATAGAAAGTTTTTCTTTCTTTTTTTCTTTATATATGCTAGTATATTAAGACAAAGAAAAGGAAGGTATTAATATGAAAGTATGGACAAAAGTAAGACTAAAAGATCGTAATAAAGAAATAGATAAAGTAAGTCGTTCTCTAACAAATTACTTATACGCACTAGGACCTGTTGCTAATATAAAAAGCAAATATAATATTTCATCATCAGACTATGAAAAATTAAGTCAATATACAGCGGACCGTATATCTGGTATATTAATGCTTTATCTAGCAAAAGACTATAAAAGAATCAATGATATTGCCAACAAATATAACTTTAATAATGACACAATAAAAAATATCCAACCAGAAATAGAAGGATATATAAGTAAATAGAAAAAGCCATCAAACGATGACTTTCTTTTTATAAATAAAATAAAACACTAATAAAGCCAATTACCATAGCTAAACATAAAACTATTGATATAATACGTACTACATTTTTATTCATAATTTACACCTCAACATAATTATAAAATAATTGTCATAAAAAGTAAAACATATTTTTACATAGAAATAATATATTTAAATGAGGATGATAATATGAAAAAAACATTAAACAAATTAAAAGATAAAAAACAATTCATACTAATCTTTGTAATATGTATTGTGACATTTATAATAGGAATATTATTACCAAGTATTTTAAATGAAGAAAATAGAAAAATAATTGAAACAAGTCTAAACTCATTCTTTGAAACTATAAAAAATAATCAATTAAAGTCAAATGAACTCCTATTTAAAACCTTAATCAGTAATATAATTATAGATTTAACTATCTGGATACTAGGTATTTCTATAATAGGAATACCTTTAGTAATTTTATTACTGGGTTACAAAAGTTTAAGTATCGGGTTTACTTTATCTTGTATTATAAGTACATATAAACTAAATGGAATAATTAAAGCATTAATATATATAGTGCCAAACACTATTAACTTATTTATATTTTTTATATTAAGTTATTACTCAATAAGTTTTTCATTAATGCTATTTAATTACCTCTTTCGAAAAAAAGAATATAATAAAAAAGTCATTGTAAATAGATATTTAAAATTACTAGTTATTAGTATTATTATATTAATATTTACCTCCGTAGTTGAAACATATGTAGTACCAAAACTCTTTTTACTAACATAATCTTTAAAAAATAGCCATTTTATTGTATAATTTTAGCAGGTGAGTAATATGGATAAAAAACTAGTAGTCGTTGCGATGTCAGGAGGAGTAGACTCTTCTACAACAGCATACTTATTGCAAGAAGAAGGTTATAATGTCTTAGGAGCAACAATGAGATTAATAAATGATGAAAAAACTGAACAAGCAATATCTGACGCTAAAGAAGTATGTCAAAAATTAGGCATAAAACACTATGTATTTGATTTAACTAAAGAGTTTAAAGAAATAGTAATAAATAACTTTATTGAATCATACAAGTCTGGTCAAACTCCTAATCCATGTGTATTATGTAATAAAAAATTTAAATTCGGACTATTCTATAAAAAAGCAAAAGAAGAATTAAATGCTGACTATATCGCAACAGGTCATTATGCTAAAGTAGAAAATGGTAAATTAATAGCATCAGACACCATAAATAAAGATCAGTCATACTTCTTATATGGCATAGATAAAGAAGTCTTAAATCACGTTATATTCCCTTTAGAAAAATATAAAAGTAAAGACGAAGTAAGAGAAGTTGCTAGAAAAATAGGACTAAGTGTAAGTAGTAAAAAAGACAGTCAAGAAGTATGTTTTATACCAAATGATGATTATCCAAAGTATTTAGAAAAGCAAATGAAAGAAAAAATAAAGCCCGGTAATATATATTTAGAAGATAATACAATTATTGGTAAACATCATGGATTAATATATTACACCATAGGACAAAGAAAAGGACTAAATATAAGCTATAAAGAACCATTATATGTCCTAGAAATAGATACTAAAAACAATGCTTTAATCGTAGGACCTAATAAAAGCCTATTTAAAACCAAATTACTAGCAAATAATATAAATATACTAGTAGATGAATTACCAAGCAATGTACTAGCTAAAATAAGGTCTAGAGGTGATAAAGAAGAAGCTACATTAGAAAAACTAGATAATAAAATATTAGTAACATTTAAAGACCCAGTAAGAGCTATTACAAAAGGACAATCAGTAGTATTTTATGATCAAAATAATATTTGTTTAGGTGGTGGCATAATAGAAAAAGTACTGTAAAATAACACAGTATTTTTTTAATTACAAAAAGTGTCAATTTACACTTGATTATTTACACAAACTTGCCTATAATTATATTAGGAGGGTAAAACATGAAAGAATTAAATATAGTATTAACAGAATTAGGAATTAGTAAAGTACGCTTAGCTAAATATTTAGGAGTATCTAGACAAATGTTATATAATTATCTAGCTATAGAAGATATTAATAACTGGCCAAAAGAAAAAGCTGCTAAATTATTGAGCTTATTAAATATAGAAAAAATTAATGAATTAAAAGATTTAAAAATCAATGGTGAATATATAATTGAAGTAGAGAATAGGTTAAATGAAGGGGTAAAAGATTCTTCAAGTAAAGATATTTTAGCTGATTTAAAAGGATTTAATAAAAAGGAACAAGAGTTATTATCTGATATTATAAATGTGTTAAAGGAAAAATTATCTTCTGATAAAACAAAAGATACATATAACACATATTTATATCTATATCATTTTCTACAATCAATGGAGACAAATCACGAATTAAAATATATATTAGGATATGTTTCAAAATCATTAGGGTTTACACCTCCATTAGATTTTGCTTTCAACAGTGAAAAACAATTCATATTTGAAAGTATTATGTTCAGTGCAATGACTTTATATAACAACGGTGGTGCATCTAAAACAAAATTAGCTGCTACGCATAAGCGTTTTGAAGAAGATATTGAACATAAGAATGAAGAAAAATTATCTCGTACTCAAGAACTAAATACAGCTAAAGTTCAAGCCTTAAAAGAATTAGGTTACACTGAAATAAATGAAGATAATGCTAAAGAAGTACTAGAAAAAATAGCTGAAATTCAATCTAGAAAAGTATAAGGATGTAGTAGAGCAGAGTAGTAGTAAGTATACTATAATCATCCATATAAATTATTAATAAAAAATAAAACAGTTCTATATAAAATTAAAAGAACTGTTTTAATTTAGAAATTTTTCAATACAAATACATCCATAATATATATAAATAATACATGATATTTAATGTATAAGCCGTATATAAAATTTTAATATTTAAATATAAATATATATATCTAATAATCAACAATTCGTATCACAAACTATTATATATTCATCTATTTCTTCAGTGTTACAACTTCCTATAATTGATATTATGTTAACTTCTATATATGTTTTTAAAATAACTATATATTACTCCTCTACCTATAATATATTTATTTGTATAATAAAACTTAGTACATTTTATATCATTTACTTATCTATAACTAATTATATAATATGCATATATAATTTTTAAATATAAATTCATTTAAATTATTTTAATTTACTTTTATATATGTAAATCCATTATAACTATATTAAATAATTATATGGTAAATATATTACTACTTATCCATATTCTTTTATTAATAATTACTTACCCTATTAAATTATATATAAAATCTAAAATGCATTTTAAACGATTTAACTATTAAAAGACGTATAATTGTTAGTCTAAATCTAAAATATTTAACATTGTATAATTAAAAAAAAAACATCCAAAATAAGAAT
>CAVKYO010000020.1:0-8577 GCA_963660495.1 Acidaminococcus fermentans | reverse complement strand
AATCCAAATAAATCAAAAGAATTAATATTTGAAGAATTAGAGAGGAGAAAAAATTTATGAGTAAAAAAAGTAAAAAAATAAATTGCAATGTAGATACTTGTAAACATAATAATAAAGACGATGAATGTTGCGAATTAGAATCAGTAAAAATTAGTTGCACTTGTAATAATGATGAATGCGAATGCACAGAAGAAACCATATGTCAAAGTTTTGAAACAACAGGAAGTCCAGTTACAGACAATGAATATGAGGTCAATTTAGAAAATGAAGAGGAAGAGTAATAGCTAACTTACTCTTTTATATTAAAATAAAAATAGGGCGGTTCTACCCTATTTTTCTTTACCTAATAAATTAGAGTAAAACTGGTCTGACTTTTTTCTACAAGAACCAATTTTAGCAGTTGATTTATTAGACTCCTTAACTATTTTTTCTAAAGCATCATCTCCTGTAGATATTTCATCATTTCCATCACTTAAATATGTAAACAAAGACACTTTCATTAATGCATTGCTTATATTAGTTAATTCTACTCTATTCTTTGATATTAAATCTTCAGCTCCGCTTTTTAAAGGAACAGTTGAGTATATCATTTGTTCTAAATTTGGATTAATTAAATAATTATAATCGTCAAATGTTAAAGCAAAATACATTAAACTATTATAAGTATAATAATGTCCATGTAAATTCTTATCTAATTCATCTAATTTTTTCCGTTCAAAAGCTTCTCTATAGTCAGAATCCCCTCTTACATCACAAATATATTGTCCATTAATACCATACTTTTCATCACAAATGCTAACCTTCGCAACACTATGGTAAAAATCAATATCAGAGCAAGAAATCAACAAAGGAATAGCTTCAATATCAAGTTTGGATAATAACCTACAAAATAAATCAGTATAACCAGCACATTTTACTTTATAGCCAGAGTCAGTATCACTTAAAATATTTAAAACACTACTATAAACATCATAATCAGTATCCTCATTTTCATCATTTTCTTTAAAAGAATCAACAAAATGAGTACAAATAAGATAAGAAGCTAAAATCTTCTCAAAAGATGATAAATTACTATTTTTAATATCTTTAATAAACAAATTTAATTTATTATCAACTTCCTTACACTGAGTTAAAGGAAAAGCCGAACAACACATTCTAACAGTTTCATCTTCATTTACTCTAGACGCAAAATGCTCAATAGTTCGTAATGAAACACGTTCAGGTTCTAAAATATTATCATACTCTTTATAAAATAAATTTTCAAATTTCAAAAAACGCTGAAAATTATAATCTACTGGGTATGGAGCAACAATAACATTATCAAGAGCTGGATTTAAAGCTAAAAACTCATTAATCTCTTCAATTGCCTTTCTCTGTTCATCTTCATCTTCTACCATTTCATCAACAACGAATATAATAGGTTGCTTCATACCAAACAAAACAGGAATATCTAAAGTTTTCCCATTGCAACTAAAAAATATATATTCTTCACTATCTACATCAATTTTTTTCATAACATCACCAGCTCAAATAAAACAATCAATCAAAACTATAAACCAGATAATTCACGGTTTTTTACATCATTAGCAACCTTAACACTATCTGTTTTAGTATCTGTAAACATATGCTCTAACTCATTATCATAAACATAATTAAAATAATCCACCTTATAAGTAGAAAAAGCACATTCTTCATCAACATAAAAATTCTTAGGCAAGATTAAATGTATTTTATCAACGTTTTCCTCGCCTACTTCAAAAAGAAGCTCATCTACTGTTTCAGTCTCAGGTAACCTTACAAATGCATCTTCTTTTAAAATTACTTTTCCTATATAAAAACTCCCAAATTACTTTAATTCATCTAATATACTAATACCAATTTCCGGCATTTCTACTTCAAAATTTTCAGCAATAGTTGCTCCTATATTAGCAAAAGTATCAAATGGTTTTAATCTAGTAGGTTTCTTAAAATTACGACTATATATAATTACAGGAACATTTTCTCTAGTATGATCATTTCCCTTAAAAGTAGGATCATTACCATGATCTGCCGTAATAATTAATAAGTCATCAATTTCCAACTTATTTAAAATAATAGGTATATCAACATCTAACTCCTCAATCGCCCTACCATATCCAGCAACATCTCTAGTATGACCATATAAACTATCAAAATCAGCTAAATTAGCAATACATAAACCTGTAAAATTCTTATCCATAATATCTAATAACTTATTTACAGCCTCCGAATTATTATTAGCCTTTATATTTTTATTAATACCTTGACCATCAAAAATATCATTAATTTTTCCAATCGCAATAACATTATAATTAGCTTCAACTAAACTATCCATAACTGTCTTTTTAGGAGGTTTAACAGCATAATCACGTCTTGCATTATTAATAAGTTTAAACTTACCAACACTGCCCGTAAATGGTCTAGCAATGACTCTACCTACTCTCCATTCTTCTCTTAAAGTTAAAGCTCTAATTCTCTCACAATACTGATACAAAGTAGGAATAGGAATACAGTCTTCATGTGCCGCAACTTGTAAATCAGAATCAGCCGAAGTATAAATAATTAAAGACCCATAATTTAACTGTCTTTCACCAAGTTCATTAATAATAGCTAAATCATCATTACTACACTTATTGCCAATAACACGCCTACCAGTAACTTCCTCAATACCAGCTAAAATATCGTATGTAAAACCATTATTAAACGTCTTAAACGGAATATCATTCTTAATACCTAACATCTCATAATGACCATTTAAAGTATCTTTACCAGCATTTATAGGTTTCGCAATAGTATAATAAGCATCTACATCATCATTATCACTCATATTAAGTGTATCTAAAAAACCTATTTTCTTTAAATTAGGTATAAATAAATCGCATTGTTCATTAACATGTCCTAACGTATTAGCACCATTGTCACCAAAACTAACCGCATCAGCCGTCTCACCAGCACCTAACGAATCCAAAACGATTAAAAAAACTCTTTTAAAACGCATAATTATTCATCTCCTTTATGACTACGAGGATGATACATATTATAATCTGCTATAACCTTATCATCACTAACATGCGTATATATTTTAGTAGTCGCAATATCAGAATGACCTAACATTTCCTGAATACTACGTAAATCTGCACCATGATTTAATAAATGAGTAGCGAAACTATGTCTTAACGTATGAGGTGATACATCAGGATTTAATCCTTTAGAAATAAGTAACTGTTTCAAATTCTTAAAAAATCCTTGCCTTGTCATACCTAAACCATGATTATTTAAAAATAACTTATCACAAGACTTCCCTTTCAACATACTCATACGTCTATCCAAATAAAGTTTCAAATAATATATAGAATATTCTCCTAAAGGAATTTCTCTTTCCTTACTACCTTTACCAAATACTCTCACCAAACAATTTGTTAAATCAATATCATTAATAGTTAAATTAACAATTTCACTAACCCTTAAACCTGTGCCATACATTAATTCTAACATAGCTTTATTACGGTAGTCAAATACACTCTCTAATTGAATATCAAGTAAAAGACTAACATCTTCCATACTCAAAGTCCTAGGCAAACTCTTTCTTAACTTTGGTCTTTCAATATATAAAGCAGGATCATAAGATAAAATATTTTCCCTTAATAAATAAGAATGAAAGTTCTTAATAACTGTCAAATTATGAGCAATAGTAGTAGTCTTTTCCAAAGAACTTCTTTCCTTTAAAAACTTCTTTATTAAATCATCATGAATATCCGTAACATTAAAGACACCATGTTCATTCAAAAAAATTCTATATACATCCAAGTCATTTAAATAAGATTCCCGAGTCTTATTAGATAAACCCTTTTCAAATATGCAATAATTTATAAAATCATCAATAGCCTCATCTATCTTCATCTAATCCTCACCATATATATTATACCAAAAATTAGTAATCTTTCTAGATATTTCATCATCAATTTGTTAAAATATAAATATAAAGAAACAGGTGATACTATGAATAAACCTTTAGCACTCAAATTAGCACCAAGTACGCTAGATGAAGTTATAGGACAAACTCATTTAATTGGAAAAGATAAAATACTAACTAACTTAGTTAAAAATAAAAAATTATTTTCTATGATATTATATGGAAAACCAGGTATAGGTAAAACTAGTATCGCAAACGCAATAGTAAAAGACTTAGATGTTAGATATAGATTTTTAAATGCTACTACAAATACTAAAAAGGATTTAGACATTGTACTTGAAGAAGCAAAAGTCTATGATGGTATTGTTTTAATAATGGATGAAATACATCGTCTAAATAAAGATAAACAAGATATCTTATTACCAGCACTAGAAAAAGGACTAATAATATTAATTGGAATGACTACTTCTAACCCGTATCACGCTATAAATCCAGCTATTAGAAGTAGATGTCAATTATTTGAATTAGAAGAATTAACTACCGAAGATATTATAACTGGCCTTAAAAGAGCCATAAAACACCCTGATTTAAAAGATATTAAGATAGATGATAAAAGTATCAACCTAATCGCAAGACTAGCTGGAACAGACTTAAGATATGCTTATAATCTATTAGAAATATCTTATTACTCAACAGATGATAAAACTATTACTGAAGAGAAAATAAAAAGAATAAATAATAAACCCGTCTTTTTTGCTGACAAAAATGGTGATGGTCATTATGATGTCTTAAGTGCCTTTCAAAAATCAATTCGTGGTTCTGATGTAGATGCTGCCCTACACTATTTAGGAAGATTAATAATAGAAGGCGACTTAGATTCAATATATAGAAGAATGAGTGTCATAGCCTATGAAGATATCGGTCTAGCAAATCCCGCTATCGGGCCTAGAGTAGATGCCGCAATTAATGCTGCTGAACGTGTTGGTCTACCAGAAGCTAGAATCCCTCTTGGAACAATAGTTGCCGAAATGGCCCTATCTCCTAAAAGTAATACAGCACACATTGCTTTAGATAAAGCTTTAGAAGATATTGAAACTGGCAATACCGGAAATGTCCCAAATCATATAAAAACATCCTCAACGGATTATAAATATCCTCATGATTATAAAGGGGCATACGTTAAACAACAGTACTTACCAGATAAACTTAAAAATAAAAAATATTATCATCCAAAAGACATCGGTTATGAAAAACAAATAAAGGAAATATATGATCGTCTTGAAAAAATAAAAAAAAGTAATTGAAAAACATAAGACAATAAAATATAATAGTGTGTCAAAAGGAGCTGATAACATTGAATAAAGAATTAATAGAAATACTTTGTAAAATATTAAATATTGGAGAAGAACAATTTATAAATAGTTATTTAAATAGTGATGAAAAAACTTCATCAGCAGTAAAACAAGTCTTACAAAAGCACACTATACCTGGTAAAAAACTATTAGAAGCAGTAGAAACTAATCTATCTAATGAAACTGGATTCAGATGGAAAGCAAAAGCAAAATCTTCAACAATAAAAGGTCAAAATGGACAAACTTGGCTAGAAAGTAAAGAGACCAATTCACTTATCTTCTTTTATGATGAAAACATAGAAGATAGTAACATTCCAATTACAAGTTTTAGTCAAGTTTCATCTTTTGTAAAAGCAGTAAAAAATATTACACTAGAAAGTTGCCTAGTACTAATTGATAGTAAAAAGGATGAAATAATTAAAGATTTACAAGAAATAACAGAGGCAAAGAAAAGAAGTATCAAGGCAAGAATTGAAACCTTAGAAATTGATTTAGAAAGTTTAGAAAATGAAAGAGAACAAATAATAAAAGAACAAACAGCCGATGAAGAAAAAAACAAGGAGTTTTTAAATTTGGCTAAAAAAAGCCGTGAAGAACTTCAATCTGCTATTAAAAATGAAGAGAAAAGTGACATTACTATTAAAGATATAGTAAGAGTATCATCTCATGAAAATCCAAAAGAACATATTAAGTCATTTGGCAAACTATTAAGAAGATATAATAATAACATTAATAAAGATTATTCAAAAAAATATACATATACTTATGAAACTTCTTCTGGTATCAAAGCTAAAGTCGAAAAAGAATTGCCTAACGAAGTTATAGATTTAATAAATTTCTATAATAAAAGGTTCGCAACAAGAACAAATATTACAAAGTACCTAAGACATATAGTAAATGATGGCTACCAGGAGTTTGAAAAAGATACACAAGAACTATGTCGTTTAGTAGAAAAAGCCCAACAAAAAGATTTATCTAATCTAACTATCAACTTTTCTGACTTTAGAGAAAGTATATTTGAAGACTTTATTACTAAAGTAAATGATCTTACTCTTCGCGAAAGTTTAGAAGAAGAACTACCTTTTCTAAAGGACTACCAAGGAAGATTATTGACAGAAAAAGAATTAATTTTAGAATTTAATGATTTTTGGTATGATGAGGAAGAAAAAAACTCTGAACCAAATAAAACTTTTTACAATGCTATCTCTGGATACTTAAATTATATGAAAGACTTTGCTTCTAAGTCACTAGCGACAGTAAAATATATAAAAGTATATAAAAAAGCACAAACTATAGATAAAGAAAGTATAGAGAATTATAAAATTACTAATTCATTACTTCAGTATAAAAAAGATTGCTTAGTTCATAATACAGGACGCCGTACAAGCCAGTTAGAAGTACTAACAAGAAGAATTAAGGCTTGTAAAGATGAATTAAATCTTCAAAAAGAAACACTCGCAACAATATCTATCAAAGAAAAAGAACTTCTAGCAGCAAGTGCAAATCAAGATAATAATATAAGTCAAACAAACAAAACTTATACTAAAACAGCAACTAACAAAGAAGAAAAATAAGATTTAAAAAAAGATATTCTAAAACTAAGAATATCTTTTTTAAAACTCTATTTTAACATCTTCCTTTTTAGCCGCATCAGCTTCAAAGAATTCTCTTTTACTAAGTCCTTTTGAAGAAGCAATAATACTAGAAGGGAAAGATACTACTCTTTGATTAT
Source organism: Acidaminococcus fermentans (assembly GCA_963660495.1). Classification (GTDB taxonomy): domain Bacteria; phylum Bacillota_I; class Bacilli_A; order RF39; family UBA660; genus CAG-877. Next base: position 1,562 of record CAVKYO010000020.1, on the reverse strand, counting down.
AAATAGATATATTTGAGTTATATAAACGTCTAGCTGCTTGCAAATGTTCTTCAACATCAGCAATAGAAGTTTGTAATGTTTTAAAGTTTTCACTAGCTTTTAAATCTGGATAAGCTTCAGCTAAAACATTGATTTTACCAAGAGTTTCATTCATTTTATTATTAGCTTCAACTCTTTCTTCCATACTCATACCTTTTCTATATTTAATAGTATCAGTAATAGTTTCCTTTTCATGTTTAGCATATCCTTTACAAACAGCTATCATTTTAGTTAAAACATCATATCTCTTAGTTAACGCAACATCTATACCAGAATCAGCCTCATCAATTTTAACAATATCTCTATTAAAAGCATTAGAAACTGAAATATACCATATTACGATAATAAGTAATATTATAATGCCAGCAATTATTAATATTTCCATCAATTACACCTCCCTTCAACTATTATCTATCTCAATTTTACCATTAAAAAAGTAAAATCAAAACTAAAAGAAATAAATAATATACACTAATTTACATTATAACTTTTAAATAAGTCATTATCCAACTCTAACTCATCAACAAACATTGTAATCTTATTAATATCCGAAAGTACATTTTGTGTAACTCTTTCCGTATCAATTGTACTAAAACAACTACTAGCCTCAAATGAATCTTTATTATCATATAAACCAACATGTAACTGATTATTAATAAAACATAATAAAATTTTACCCTTACTATCGCCAGATAACTTAATTATTTTTTCCATTATATGAGGCGTAATAATATAAAAAGCATCATGTGCATCTTGAGCATACACTAAAAATCTCTTATTAAAATCAGTTGACTCCATCTGTATTTTTTGATATCTAGTACTCTTAGAAAATATAGAATTAGTAACTTTATTATTTCCAAAGCCCTTTTGACATACTTGAACATTAGCCTTAAAAGTCTTATTAAAATCAAATATCATCCATCTACCTTTAAAAATAGTTACATAATAAGTTGTAGTATGTCCTTCGGAATCTGTACTCTGATGCTCCTCTTCAATATGAACATCAGCTTGACAGAATCCAATGTCTTTATACTTTCCAGAAACAAAGTCCTCAGATGAATATCTATCACCCATATACATCATTCCAGTATCCCTAATAACATTAGGACTAATTCCAGACTCTGGCATATACTTTAAATCCGTAAACACCTTTTCTAAAGAACTCTTTACAAAAAATTCCTTAAATGCCAAAGTATATCTTTTTTTATCACCAGATACAATAAGAGCATCTATCACAAATAAAACAATAGAGCCAAAGAACAATAACGGCACAGACTCTCCATCAACAAATACTTTAGTTAATATTGCCGCCGTAACAATAATAATCAAGGAAACAATAATTACTACAATTAACTTGTTCCTATACTTAATTCTTGCCTTTTCTACAGCATCAAAAGACATAAAACTCACCACCTACTATAAACAGTATATAATAAAATAAAAAATATACCAAGAAAAAAACATATAAGATGGTGTAAAATTATTTGGGGAAAGGCACAAAAAAAGAAAGACCAATGTTATAA
>CAVKYO010000019.1:0-5350 GCA_963660495.1 Acidaminococcus fermentans | reverse complement strand
CGACCAAAAAACGACAAATTGAAATTTTATAAATTGAAATTTGTCTTTTGTTCTGCTATACTTATTTAAAAGAATACAAAAATAGAAGGTGTAGTAAATGAGCTGTATATATTTTCCAATCGCAACATTCCTAATAACATTATTAGTTAATATAATATTTAGAACTAAGAGAAATGCCAAAAATGAAGAAACAGAATTATATCGTAAACTTCTAAGTATAAATTTTGTCCAAGCCTTATACGATATAATTGTTATAATAATTGCTAAAAAAGTACCAGGAGTAAATCCCACTTTACTAGCTTTACTATTAAAAATAGATTATTTATTCATCACATATTGGATAATGTATTTACTATTATATGTATATACAATATCTTTAGGTAATGGCAATAAAAATAATATTTTTAAAAAAATAGTAATTACTATAAATACCGTATTTGCCTCATTAATCATTTTCTCTAAAATAGATGTTATAAATACAGGTGAAGTACTAGATTCATCTGGTGTATCTTATATAGTTACTTTTATTAATATATTTTTCCTTATATCCTTTATTATAGGAATAGCAGTTCTTTCTATTATCAAGAAAAAAATAGAAATAAATAATAAAAAATACATACCAGTGTACACCATGCTATTATTACTTGCAATGGGTATAATTATAAGAACATTATTCCCAAGTATAATATTTGAACCATTTATGATGACATATGTTTCAATAATTATGTACTTTACAATTGAAAATCCAGATATGAAGATGATAGGAAAACTAAACATCGCTAAAGAACAAGCTGAAAGAGCTAACAACGCTAAAAGTGACTTTTTATCTAGTATGTCCCATGAAATTAGAACACCATTAAACGCTATTGTAGGTCTATCAGAAGATATGGCCGAAAGAAATAATGTACCAGCTGAAATGAAAGAAGACTTGGAAGATGTAATTGCGGCATCTCGTACCTTGCTAGAAATCGTTGGTAATATTATGGACATCAATAAAATAGAAAGTGACAAATTAGAAATAATTGAAACATCATATAACTATCGTAAAGAAGCTGATATATTAGCAAAAGTGAATGCCACTCGTATTGGAGATAAACAATTAGAATTAAAAACCAATATTGCTGAAGATATTCCATATCAGTTACTAGGTGACAGAGTTCATATTAAGCAAATTATTAATAATTTATTATCTAATGCCATTAAGTATACTGAAGAAGGCACAATTGAATTTACTACAAAATGTATTAATAAAGATAAAAACTGTCTCTTAATAATAAGTGTAAAGGATACCGGCCGTGGAATAAAAGCTGAAGACATCAATAAACTATTTACTAAGTTTGAACGACTTGACATAGAAAAAAGTTCTACTACAGAAGGTACCGGACTAGGGCTCGCAATTACTAAGAAATTAGTAGAAATGATGAATGGTAAAATAAACGTTCAAAGTAGTTATGGCAAAGGCTCATTATTTGTAGTTCAAATTCCTCAAAAGATAGATTTAGAAACAAGACCGATGACAGATACTCAAATAATTAACTGTGCTGAAATCATGCAAAGAATAAATGTTTCAGACTACAGTAATAGAAAAATATTGATCGTTGATGACAATAAATTAAATATAAAAGTAGCTAAACGTGCCCTAGAGTCATTTAACTTTCAAATTGATGAATGTGAAAATGGACAAGAATGTTTAAATAAAATAGTTTTAGGTGAAGAGTATGATTTAATTCTTATGGATATAATGATGCCAATAATGTCTGGTGAAAGAGCCCTACGTGAATTAAAGAAAAATCCTAACTTTAAAACTCCAGTCATTGCCTTAACTGCTGATGCTATTTCTGGTAGTGAAAAGAAATATCTTGAAGAAGGATTTACAGACTATATAGCTAAGCCTTTTAGTAAAGATCAAATTAAAGTAAAACTAGATCGTATTCTTTCCAGTACAAAAGCTGTAAGTGAAGAAAAAATTCCAGAATATGATCCAGAAGTAGATCGTTTTGCTAACGTAGAAGCAATTGTTATAGGAGACGAAAATGAAGCACAAGGGTGATTATAAATCATTCTTTTTCTATACAAAAAAAATTTATATGATATAATGAATTGTAGGAGGAAGAATATGAATATAAAAGAAAATATAAATGAAAACATATTTAGAGGATACGATATCAGAGGAATTTATCCTACTGAGTTAGATGAAGATACAGTATATACTATCGGATTAGGGTTCGGTAGTTATATTCAAACAATAGGTAAAACAACTTGTGTCATTGGTCATGATAATCGTTTGTCAGGAGAAAGTTTATATAATGCTTTAATTAAAGGGATAACAGAAACTGGAGTAAATATAGTTTCTTTAGGCTTATGTACAACACCAATGTATTATTATGCTTGTATAAAATTAGGTATACCTTCAGGTGTTATGGTAACAGCTTCACATAATCCTAAAGATGATAATGGTCTAAAGTTTGCTTTTGATGAATCAGGTAACTGTAAAGGACAAGAAATACAAGATTTCTTAGCTTATATAAAGGAAGGAAACTTTAAAAAAGGAACAGGTACTGTAACTGACTATAGTATTCGTGATGAATATTTAGAACTATTTAAAAGTAATCTAAAGTTTGGCGATAGAAAATTAAAAGTCGTAATTGATCCAGGCAATGGAACAACAAGTATTATCGCAAAAGAATTATATGAAATGTTCCCAATAGAATTACATGTAATCAATGGTGAAAGTGATGGCAGATTCCCAAATCATCATCCAGATCCTTGTGTTGAAGATAATCTTACTCAACTAAAAGAAAAAGTAAAAGAACTTGGAGCCGATGTTGGATTAGGTTTTGACGGTGATGGTGATAGACTAGGTGTAGTATCAGAAAATTCAACCTTTATACCAACTGATCAATACATGATTATCATAGTTAGAGATATTATAAATAAAGTAGCTAAAAAAGAATTCTTATATGATGTAAAATGTTCTAAGTCACTTAGTGACGAAATAGAACGTCTAGGCGGAAAAGGATTATGTTACCGTACTGGAAACTCATATACAAAGGCTAAAGTAAGAGATGATGACTTACCATTTGGTGGGGAATTATCTGGACATGTTTATTTTAGAGACCGTTGGCCAGGATTTGATTCAGGATTATATGCTGGACTTCGCTTATTAGAAATACTATCTCATACTGATAAAACAGTAACAGAATTACTTTCTGGAATTAATAACTACTATTCAACAGAAGAATTAAAGTTCAAAAGTTCCGATGATAAAAAATTCGCTATTATTGATAAAGTAGCAGAATACGCCAAAAGTAAAGAATATAAATTTTTAGATATTGATGGAGTAAAAGTTTTATTTGATGATGGTTGGGCACTAGTTAGAGCTTCTAACACTGGTCCTAATATAACTGCTAGATTTGAAGCTAAAACTGAAAGTAGATTAGAAGAATTACAAAAAGAATTTATCGGGTTAATAGAAGAATATAATAAATAGAAAAGAGAAAAACATAATGAAAAGAAATGAAAAATTAACGGTATATTATCATTGTAATAAAGAATTTCCACAAATAATATCAATGCAGAATAAAGTAACAGCAATAGAAGATTATGAATATCCAGGATTAGAACCTGTTGTTGTAAGTCTAAGGCAACAAGCAACATACTTTGATGCCGATTTAAAAAAACATGTCACTACCAAAAATGTTAGATTTTTCGTAGGAAAAGTAGAAGATGCTGAATTGGTAATTAGTCATCCAAATATTTATAAAGTTCCAAATCCTATAGAATTTTATGAAAACTGTAAAGAAGGAAAAATAATTACCTATATATCACCAACAGGTAAAGTTTATACAACTCCAAAGACGAATTGTACAAAAGCATTTGAAACCGAAGAAGAATTACACGCCGGAGTAGATAAATTTGTTACTGAATTTTTAAATGAAAAAAGTATTGATGATATAATAGAAGTACAAGGTACTAAGCACTCTGCAAAAGTATATACAAAATAAATCAATAAAGTATTTTTCTATATATGTATGAAGGAGAAAGTATGGAAGAAATAACATTAGTAACAGGTAATTTAGGTAAATGGAAAATAGCGTCTAATATATTTAAAAAATATAATATTAAACTGCTACAAGAAAAAATGGAAACACCAGAAATACAGTCATATAATGTGGAAGAAGTATCAAAGCATTCCGCAATATACGCTGCCAAAAAGTTAAATAAACCAGTTATCAAATCTGATGTTGGCTACTATATAGAAGAGTTAAATGGTTTTCCAGGTCCATTTCTTAAATATATTAATGGTATGTTGACAAGTGAAGATATATTGAAATTATTAGAAAATAAACAAAATAGAAAAATAAAACTAAAAGAATGCTTGACATACGCAGACAAAAATGGCAAAGTAAAGCAATTCACAAGCGTTGAAGAAGCAACAATTAGTACAAAATCAATGGGCGAAGGAAGCACATTTGATAAAATCGTGATTTTACAAGGCGATAAACTTCCAAAAGCTATGAACACAGAAGAAGAAAATATAAAACACTTTGAAAAACAATTAGTAATATATGACACAATGGCTAAGCTTTTAACTGAAGAAGATTAAATATAAATGGCAAAACGAGGTAAAAATGGAAATAGAGATTAGATATTATTTTTCTAAAAACAGTAAAGACAAAATTCTAAACAAACTAAATACTTTTACTGAATTAAATTATCAAGGCACATTTTATGAAAAGACAGATCAATATAATCATCCAATGAAAGAATACAACTTCTATAGTAAAGAAATAGACGGTAGATTTAGAGTGAGAAAAACATCTTCCTCAGAAATTTCTAAATGTATGATTACTTGGAAAAGAAGATTACCAAGTACATCAAAAGAATTAATTCATACTGAAGAAGAAGTAGAGGTAAGCATAGATCCAAGTGAATATAATAATCTAATACATTTACTACAAAATGTAATTCATCTAGATTTAGTAGAAAGTTATGAAAGATATCGAAGTGTATATTCAAATAAAGAAATAGAAATTGTAGTAGATGAATATCCATTTGGAATAGCTCTAGAAATAGAAGATAAAACTCATACAGACAAAGCCAAAGATGTAATAAGTTTCTGGCTAGAAAAACTAAATTTAAATCTAAACGATGCTTATCAATTATCCTGGGACGATAAATATAGTGAAATGTGTAAAGAATAGGGAAAAGAAGTTTATAACATCGTTACTTTTGATAAAGACATGCCTAGTATTAAAATTGAATTTTAAAGGGAAACATATCCCTTTTTTCTTGTTTATAAGGAATTTGCTTTTTACTTTTCAAATTTTTATAATTGTGCTATTGACAA
>CAVKYO010000018.1:0-15691 GCA_963660495.1 Acidaminococcus fermentans | reverse complement strand
ATTTATTATAAACTCAACTTTCTTAACTTTCTCCCCCAAAACTCTTTACACTAACATTTAAATTGCTTTATTTACTTTATTGTTTAGTATTGCTATAATATAGATATATTATATATGGTAAGAGGATGTGCTATATGAAAAAGAAACGTGTAAAAAAGATTAAAAAAAATATGAATATAAGACATATGACTAGTTTATTTATAGTAATATGTGGATTATTAATTGTTTTTTCTATTGGTTTAGAAGTAAATAAAAGTAGTTCTACTAAAAAGGAAGTAAAGTCTGGTTCTAGTACTTGTACTATAGATGGAAAGTCTGGTAGTTATAATTTTACTTTTAAGGCTACGGAGCTAACTTCTGGTGTTAACTACTGGGAATGTCGTAGTAGATCATCCGGAACTTGGTCAAGATGTGCTTATTCTTCTGGCTGCTACACTTATAAAATAAATGCTGATTCTGGATATGATCAAATTAGAAATTATGATAAGGCTGGTAATGTATCTGCAATTAGTTATCTTTATAAAAAGGGTTCGGTACCAATATCAGGTGTACAAAGTTATATTTCTGTTAATGTATCTGGCTATGGTTTGGGAACTGTTAAAATTATTGATGATTACAGTGCTATTAAAGGTAGTATTTCTGATGTCAGTATAAAATATGGTAAAATTGCTGTAACTGGTACTGGTAAGTCTTGTTCAACTAGGGAATATTCCGCTGCTTCTAGAGCTAGAAAAAAAGTTTGTAGTGCTGGAACGTATAATTCAAGTACTGGTAAATGTGAAGCTGAGAGTTATCGTCTACAGAATGATACCTGTTGGTGTGCTATGAAGGACGATGGTACTGGTCACCTTAAAATAGCTTGGGATGATGCACTTGGTGCATGTGGAAGAAAAAGAACTTATTGTACTGATAGTTTTAAAAGTACTGATAGTAATACTACAAAGTATGATAAAATAACCGAAAAATCAAAGGATGGCAACGTAGGTTATGCTTGTGTTGGTTCAGGTGGCTGGGGAAGTTCTTGTAAATTCACTCGACCAAACAATAGTGAAACATTTACATATTATAGTAGCATTTCTCAAATTCTAACTTCTACGGTAGAAAAATATGTGGACTATCCTTCGTCAATTACCGATTATAACAATGCAAGACAAGAAAATGTTATAAATAGTCTTGCTGGCTTTGCTACCGCTGGAACTCCTACTAGCACAAGTGCACAAACCGTAGAGGGTATTTGCAGAAAAGTTGCCGATTTGAAAGTAACAACTTCAGCTGGAATAGCAACTAGTAAAGATGGTGGTACTATATACGTTGTTCCCATAATTGCATCTGCACCATGTAATTTTAATTCTAAAGCACCAGATGAGACTAATCCTATTTATTCAAGCACCAGTTATTATAAAGCAAATGATGCATCTAATAGTGATTATTTTTACTACTGTGATAGTAGTTTCTATGATGGAATAGCATATGTTGATGGTACATATAAGTGCTACGAAGATGTTGATGAATATTGTTATAATTATACAGTAGATTATTATTATGAAGATTAAGGATAGTGATTTTATGAAGAAAAAAATATTGATACTTGTATTAGAAATTATTGGTTTTTTACTTGTTGCTGCAGGAATTATCATAGTGTGTACTGGTAAATTTAACATTGGTGTTTCTGATAAAGTTGATGAGAAAATTATAAAACTAGTAGAAAATGATTATAAAGTTTCTAATATTTTATATGGTACTCCTAAAACAAAAGAAGCTTATTTTAATACAGACGATGTACAATATATTGGAATTGATTATGATGATTATAAATCTTTAAACTACCCTTATTCTTTAATTGATGAGACTTATACTGGTCTTACACATACGTATTTTGAAGAAGATGTTAATAAGTACAATCAATATGTTGAATATGATGGTATTATATATGTTAAAATTAATAGTAAGTGTGATATTTCTAAGTACGATACAAATATAAGTACTTATATTGACAAAGATAATAATACCATAGTCAAAAATAATGGACGTGAAGCTAAAGTTGTAAAGGAAAAAGGAAAATATAAATTAAATGGAAGCCTTTACAATTGTATTGATTAGATGAAAGCAAAATATTATTTTGCTTTTGCTATTTTCTGGTATGATATAATTTAATATAATTTCTAGGAGGTGGATATATGAATAAGAAATATAAGTTTGTATTTTTTAGTATATGCTTTATTTTTATTTTAAACGTTTTCTTTCATTGTAATTTACCATATAAATTATTGTCGGTTTTAACAAGTAAAAGTATTACTGTTACTGCTACTGAGTATTATGCAAATTGTTCTATTACTGGTTCTGAAAGTAGTTTAACTGTAAAGGCTACTGCTACTGAGAATACTTCTGGTATCGATGACTGGTCTTGTAGAAAATATGGCACTAGCACTTGGGTTACTTGCCCTCAATCATCATTTTGTAAGGCTTATTCTTTAACTGGTTGGAATGGATATGACGCTATTAAGACTGCTGATTTAGCTGGAAATGAATCCAATGTTTCAACACTATATATTAATGATTATGAAAATGAGTATGGTGAGCCAAGTACTTCTTCTACTATTACTCTTAATACTGGTTCTAATGCCATACACATTATTTCCACGGAAGCGGATTCTGGTACTATATCATCAGTTAGTATTTCTAGTAATGGAAGGATTAAAATAACTGGTACTCCTGAAGTTAAGACTAGACAAAAAGAAAATACAACAACACATCCTGTATATAGTATTACATTATGCCCTGCTGGTAAACCTGTTGAAAGAAATGGTTCATATTATTGTGAAGCTTCTTCTTATAGACTTCAAAACGATACCTGTGTATGTGATTTAAAAAAGAACAGTTCAGGAAAATGGGAATTTAATACTTCATCAGGATGGAAAAAGGAATATATTTGTGTAAGAAGTCAAACTTATTGTTCCGATGAATATGATGATTATACTTCAGTAGATAGTCTATATGATATTGTAACAAAAAGAACGAAAAATTCGCAAAATTGTTCTGATGGTGCAGCTTGTTCAAATTCAAATATGTATTCAAGAGATTTAAATTCTCTTTGCTTTACGTATTATAAAACTGATGGCAATGGTAGTACCTATGGTGGAATATTTTCTAATGACTGGTATGAAAATTATTCATTTTTCAGTTCTAAAATTACTGGATATGGCACTAACACATTACCAGCCAAGTCTTCGTTAAGAAAATTAATGGTTGCGGAAAGTGAATCTACATCAACTATTTGTAATGGTTCTAATACTGGAACTACTTCTGGTACTAATTATTATTCATCTCATTCTGGGGTAACTTATGATGGTGTAGAAGGAATATGTAACTATTTAATGGATAAATTAAATGCTGGAGCTACAGATATTCATGGTGTTAGTGATTCTAACAGTATGATGATTCCAATTATAAGTTCTGCTACATGTTATTTTAATGGAGCTAGAGCTAATTCTGTCGGTTACTCAGAAACTGCTGCAGATTTAAGTAATAATACATTGTATTATTGTAAAACTGGTAAAATTGAAAGTACAACTTATGGATATACATGTAAACAAACAACGTATTATGATGAATACTATTATTATTATGATTGGTATGTTTATTATTTAAGAAAATAAAGTATAAGGAGTTTTATATGAAAAAGAGAAAGTTATTTTTTATTATTTTATCAATACTAGGTACACTACTTATAATTTCTTCAATTATTTACTCTTTTGTTTTATCTTCTAATAAAAATGATTCAAAACAGAAAAGTAAGAGTTCTTCAAAGATTTTAAACTTATTAAAAAATGACTATATGATTTCTAATTTAATATATGGAAATCCTGAAGTACAAGACGTTCCAAGTGTTTCTATAGAAAATGTTAAATATAAGTTTCTTGTTAGTGATGATGTAGTTAGTGTAGAAACATTACAAACACTTATAAATAATACATATACTGGTGATTTATTTTCTGATACAATGAGTAATCTAAATAGTTATAATAAATATGTAGAAATTGAAAATAAATTATATGTAAATGTTAATAGTAAATGTGATATAAAAAAATTTACTGATAAGTATTCTATAGTCAGCGAAACTGAAGATAGGATTATAATTGATACAAATGATAAGGCTATTACTATTGATAAGATTGATGGTAATTATAAATTAAAAGAAAGTGCCTATTTATGTGAAAATAAATAGTAGTTGGTAAAATAAAACGTAGAAAAATCTACGTTTTTATTTATTTTATTATTGTTACATAATTATCTTTTCTTGGTTTGGCATCTAATGGTACTTGGTCTGGATAGCCTAAAATGCAATGTCCAATTCCAACATATTCTTCTGATATATTCCATTCTTTTAATAGTTCTTTTCCTTCAGCTGTTTCAAACTCTTCTTTTGCCCTATTTATCCAACAAGAACCTATTCCTAAGCTATGAGCTGCATTCATTAAATTACCTAAGACTAAGCTTCCATCTTCTATATAAGTATTTTTAGTTTTATCTGCTAAAACAATAATTACCGTTGGTGCAGAATAGAAAGGATCTATGTCTTTTCCCATGATCTTAGCATTTAATTTTGATAATTTTTGAATTGTTTCTTTTTGCTGCAACACTATCATTATAGGAGATTGTAATCCATTTCCTGATGGTGCATATTCTCCAGCTTTTAAAATTGCATTTAACTCTTCGTCTTTTATTTGTTCAGCTTTATATTTTCTGCAACTTCTTCTTTCAATTAAATTTTTGATTGTTTCATTCATAATTTTTCTCCTTTATTTTTAATAATTAATCTATAGCCAAACTATTTTCATAGCTAAGTTTTTGTAGAAATCCTAATTAATATAATTACTTAAACAGGAATTATTTAATATAAAGTCAATTTTATTTTACATGATTATAAAAATCATTCTTAATATTTGAATTAAAGTTATGATAAAGAATATTTTAGATATTAATATTATCTTATTTAAAGACTCTATAATATCTTTATCTTTTACTTCTAATTTTTCTACTGCTTCTATATTTTGATCATATATTATATATTGATATATTATAATTAATATTAATATTATTATACTTATTTTAGCGTCCATACTAGTTTTAGATATTATAGATATTAAACCTGATATTATAGGTGTAAAACTTATAGGATATATATATGGTATTATCTTCCCTACTGTGTTTATTTTTTTATTATCTAGTTTAGTATATCCTGAGAAAAGATAAGCAATGGAAATATTAAATATAGAGTTACTGTTGTAAGTACTTGGTGTTAATTTAATTATTTTTCTTTTGATTAAGTATTTGTTTACAAAGCTATCTTTATTTTCTACTAAGTGAATAGAATTATCATCTTTAGTTAGTTCTATTACTGTTTGACTAGCTTTATCTTTTCCTTTTTTAGATAGAGATTTTAATAAGATAATGTACAAGTAACTCACTATGGTTATAGTAATACTTGCTAGTAATAAAAAGTTTGTCATTTACTTCGCCTCTTTTCATATATTAATATAGTTATAAAAGTAATTATACCTATAATACTTAGTATTAAACCTATTCTTTGAAATGGTGCCCTATAATTTATTTCTATTTTATGATTACCTTTATCTAATTTAAAACCTAGGAAGGCTTTATTTACGATTTGTTTTTCTACTATTTTGTTATCAACTTTTATAGTGAATCCTTCATCGTATGGAATACTAGTAACAAAGTAACCAGACTCTTTCATATTTATAGTTCCAGTTATATTATCTCCATTACTTTTATTTTTATCAACTACAAATGTACTTTGTTTGTCTATTACTTTTTCAATATTTTTATAATTTATTTTATATGTTTCGATATCACCTATTTTATAAGTTCCTTTATTGAACTTTATAATTAGTTTATCTATACCTGAATTACTAGATAATACATAATGAAAGATATTATTATTATTTTTATATGTCCAAGTATCACAAGTTTTCACATTACTTATGCTGTTTATTGTAATACGTAAATCACCTTTTTTACAACTTTGTTTATTTAATAATGGAAGATTTATAATTAAGATGTCATTAGTAGATAAAGCATCATCTAATGTTAGTTCTATTTCACCATTCTTTTTACTTTTTATTTCTATATAGTCTTCTTCTTTTGTAATAGTTAAATTAGATATTTTATTTATTTTGTGTGTTATAGTTGTTTTTTTAGCAATTACTTGATTTTTGAAATTAGTTTTATCTTCTACAACTACTCCTGATAATAATTTCTCAATATTATCTGGATATGTTAATTTATCAAATTCTTCTTCATTAGTTATTTTACTTGTTCCATAAAATACTGGTAGGACATTTTCATTTTTATATAAGTTTTTTGCTATTTTATTATAGCCAGCCGGTACTGAATTTTCTGAATAAATATATTTTATACCCATGAATGTTTGAAATAAAATATCATTATTTTGAGCAAGCATTAAGTTATTACGATATGATAAGGCACTTTTAAATACATTGGTGTAAAAGTCTTTATATAGTTTATTTGATATAGATGAATATACTGAACTTTGATTATAATTTGGATCATATATATAATTTATAGTATCTAGTGTATCATCTAAATTATTAAAACGTACTATATCTTTTTCTTCTTTTAATACTTGTTTTATTTCAGTACTTATATTGTTATTTACAGTTTCTGTTTTTACATAACTATCAGATGTATTTGATACAAAGAATGTTATTGTAGGAGCTATTAGTAAGAGAAGTATATAAATATTATTCTTTATTTTTTTCTTATAGAAAAGACAAGTAAATATAATGAAGCTAATTAAATCTATATAGATTAATGGATTATTATATTTAAACATTAAGGATAATATTATTATTGTAGCGGATATTAATATTAGTGTTTTTAATGATATATCTTTTTTTAGTAATTGTTCTAATAGATTTGACATCGCTATTAAGACTAAGATAATAAAAGGAATAAATACTTTATTTCTAAAGTATAGGTTGCCATTTAATAGATAGACAACGAATGGTATGTTGATAAGGATTAATAATACTATTGATAAGAACTGATGATGTTTTTTATTTGATAATAGTAAGGTTAGTATTGAAATAACACTTATTACTGTTAAACCAATACTATAGTTATCATAAAGATAGGCATCTATATTAAATTTAGGAATTAATCTTGATAATAACATGATACTATTTGAGTCTACAGCAACAGTTCTACCCTGTTTTAAAGTGTAATACGTTGGTAGTAAAAGAAGTGCTGATGATATAATCGCTATAAGGATTGGTATTAAGAAGATTAGACCTGTCTTTAACATATTTTTAAATTTATAATTAGGATTTAATTCTAGGTATCTATACACGGCATAAATACAGATGACTAGGATACTTGGAATTGAATAGTAATAACTAATCATGATTATCATAAAGATAGAAAATGTTACTAAAGATATTTTCTTTTCGGTTAAATATTTATCTACACCGATTAGGGCTAGTAATAAAAATGGATAATAGTTTACAAACATAAAGTGTTTATGTAAATGATATAACATTGGTGCAGACAAAGTTAAAAACATTGTAGTTATAAAGGCAATGTTTTTTGATGTCTTAGTTTTAAAGAAATAATATGTTAGTAATGACGTTAAAATAAATATAATAATATTTGTAGATATTATATATGTTTTTATACTTATAAATGGTAGTAAGAAAGATATTAATAGTAAAGGATTATATAATCCATAATAAGAAAAATTATATATATTTTGTCCAGCTCCTATAGAAAGAGCAAAGTTTGGAAAAAAGTTTTTTGTGTTATAAAAAAGTTTTCTAAAGTAATCAGGGAATACTGTATGTTGAGTATTCCAGTCTATTGTACTACCAAAGATAGAATTAAATGGTATTACTAGCCAAGTTAAAAAAAGACAAATAAGTATTATTATTAGATAGTTGAAGTCTTTTAACTTTTTATTTCTTTTCATTTTCTCTTCCTTTTTATTTTTTTATATATTTGTTTTTAATATCTTCTACTATATCGTCTACATCATTTACTATTTTGTCTTTTCCAAAGATAGTAAATAGGAATAGACAGATCATAACAAATATCATTAATAGTATTATAAGCAATGGTACACTAAAGGTATCTTCTCTTTCTATTGTTGTATCTAGATAACTATTTGTTAAGTATTGTTCAAAGTTATCACTTGTAATTACAACTTCATTTTCTGCTGGTATAAAGTTAGGTAGATTTTTAATGGCTAGTTCTTTTAGTTCTTCATTTATTATGACTGGGTAACCATAGACTTTTACTGGTTCTGGCTCTTTTTCTGTTCTTTCGTATGTATAGTCAATAATATCTTTGAATTTAGAATAGTCACTGTCATTTATGGCGATTAAATATGTATGCCATTGGCCTGTTTCTTCTTTTTCTATTACAAAATGAATTGACTTTTTATTAGTTGAATAGTATGCAAACTTTTCAGACATTTTTGATACTTCTATGTAAGAGTATTCGTTTACATCTGTTATTTTTTCCCATGGTTTAATTACTTGTTTTTCTTTAAATATTTGGTAAGCACTTACTGATAGAACGGTAATTACTATTATATATATTAAAGATAGGATTAGTTTGATTGCTATTTTTTTTTCTTTGTTTTTTCTTTTTGTCTTTTTTCTTAACATATAATTACTCCTTATGTTATACCTCATTACTTCGTTTTTTGGGACTTAATATGAACTTTTCAGCAAGTTTGTATTCTTCTTTATTTTTTATGTATAAGTATCCAATGATTGAAAATACAATAGCTCCTATAAAGTTTACGAATAAGTCTTTTATGGTATCTATTAAACCAAGTTCTAGATAGCCAGATTCGATTACTGTTTCTTGATTATTATCACTATAAATAACTGTTTTATTAATGTTATCAATTACAACTGGAATGTTTTTACCTTCTTTATTTAAGGTTACTGATGATATTTTAGTGACGATTCTATCTTTTTGCATATCTTTTGATAGGTATCTATCAGCACTAAACTCTACAAATTCCCATAGTATTCCTATTGTCATAGAAAAACAAATTGACACTATACAGACAAATATAGGTGATAGATTTACTTGTACGTATTTGTTACTGTTAAGTAGGTCTACTAATGAAAAACCTATTGCGGCACAAATGAAACCATTTATGGTATGAAGAATACTATCCCATTCTCTTATTAGACCATAGAAGTTTTGTATTTCACCTAGTATTTCTGAGGCAAATATGAATAAATAAACTATTATTTCTATGGTTGATGGCATCTCTATATTGAATCTTTCGGATATAAGGCTTGGCAAAGTAAATAGGACAAGGGTTAAGACACATAGTAATACATTTTCCCAGTTACCTTTCATACTTTGAGCAACCATACATACTATTACTAAGAATCTTAGTAATAAATAGACTATTATAGTTTCTTTTGGCTTTTTATTTTTAATCTTTTTTCTCATATTATCTCCTACTCTTCCTCAAATAATATTTTTATATTCTCCTTGGGTAGTAACATTTTCATTGTTTTAGGAACACTAAAAGTAAATTTTGTTTTAGCTGTTTTTAACTCTTCTCCATCGAAGCACCAAGATACTTTTGGTGGATCAATAAATTCAAGTTCTAAGTTATTTGTTTGATAGTATGTTACGTTAGGAATGTTTTTTAAACCTGACTTACTTAGTTCAAAAAATACTTTTAACATTTCTTTTTTTGTTTTTATAGGAATAAAGGCAACTTCAAACATGCGATCATCTAGTTTTATATCATAGTATATGTCGTTAAAGCCTGCTACTCGTGATGAGTTTGTAATAAAGAAGAAAGCATAGTTACCAGTGTGTTCTTTTCCATCTATTTTATATTTTATGTTGTAGGTATTTATTTTATTTCTTAGTTGTTTCATACCATACAAGATATAGGCAATTTTACCATATTTCTTTTTTAGTTCTCTTGGTGTGTTATAAGACATGTCTATATAGTCTCCTAAGCAAGCTACATAAATAAATGGATGTTCATTCATGTAACAAACATCTACGTTCTTTACTTTACCAGAAAGAATTAGTTCTAGATTTTTCATATAATCATTACTTAATCCATACATATGGCCAACATCATTTGTAGTGCCCATAGGTAAGTTGGCAAGTGTCAAGGTCTTTTCACGGGCCATGTTACCTGTTACAACTTCATTTAAAGTTCCATCTCCACCAGCACTAATTACTAAATCTATATCGTTTGGGAGATTCTTAACTATTTCTGTTGCATCTTTTGCTTTTTTTGTATATTTGATTTCAGCATCATAGCCATATTTTCTTAAAATATCATAAAAATTTTTCTTACTGCCAATACTTTTTACTTTACCAGATTCAGGATTCATAATAATTGCACATTTTTTCATAATATCCTAACTCTCCCTTCGATAGATATATTATACCATTATTTTAGGAATTTGCTAGTAGTATAAGAAAAACTACTTTATTATAATATTTAAAAATAAGAGAATTATTAAAATTCCCTTAGTATGTTTTATTATTTAAATTTTTCTTAGCAAATATCTGCTTTTAATTCTATTGCTATATATTCATCATATTTATTTTTGCCAAAATAATCAATGCCCCAAAATACACTTGTATTAATAACATATATATAACCATTATTTTGTAGACATTTAACTTGACAAGAAAGTATATTTTCCTGTGACAATTCTTTCATATATATTGAATAATCCTTTTTTGAACTATTAGTTATTATATATGACTTGTCCAAGTTTTGTTTAATAATAATTTTTAAGTCTTTCTCATCAATATCATTAAAATGAACAATTTTGCTAATACTATCAATGTACTGTTTATAAGAGGCACATTCATTTTTTGTAACAGTATAATTATTAAAATCAAAATCCGGTAACGATTTGAAATGTTTAAATGATTCAATCATTGGATAATTTATATATAATTTGCCATATTCGGTTTCGTTATTAAAAAAAGTTAGCATTCTCTTAATCTTTTTGTCATCATATTGAGGAGCGTGAAAATCAAAATCAAATATTAAATATATTTCAGAAAAACCGCCTTTTTCTAATTTACTGTAATTATACATATCTTTCTTTTTCTTAGCTTTTTCTTTTATTAATTCAACTATGTCTAGACCTTCATCTTTCGATATTTCGTCATACAATCCATAAATATTAGTACCAAATGCTACATATTCCTTTTTTCTATTATTTTGAATAAAGTATTTATCTATAATAAGATTGCAAAACTTTTTTTCTGTTTTAGCGCCCTCACAAATAAATAGTATTTTGTCCATTAATCAGTAAAAGCTCCTTCTCTATATAATTTTTCAATATTATGGGCTTCTCTTAATTCTTTATCAGTGCACATAGATAATGGTTTAATATATTCATTTGTTAAGATAAAAGTACAATCTGGTCTTGTTAATTTATTAGACATCAAATATGTATTATGGCTTGTTAAAACTGACTGAAAAGAACTTTGTTTATTCAATCTTGTAACTATTTTTGCAGCTAATTCAAAATGATATGTTGCATCAAACTCATCTATAAATAAAAATTTTACTTTTTCAAAATAAATTTCCCAGCAATAATATAACCATAGGGCTTTTGTTCCTGAAGAAATAATGCTTTCAAAGGTCGTTATTGCATTTCCTTTTTTAATACCCAAGATTTTTCCGTTTGGAACTTGAATTTCAATAAGATCGTATTTAAGACCATTTTCTTCCAAAAAATCTCCAAATTCTTTGGTCTTACCGTTTTCAATTATTATTTTATCTAAAACATTAGAATTATTTCTTAGACCGATAAATCCTATAGTATCTACACTTCTAAACCATAACATAGAATTTACAAAATCCATCATTTTAGTTAAGGCTTTATTTTTAGTCAATATTGTATTATTACATATATATTTCACAACAGATAAATCATCATCATTATATTTCCAGTTTAATGTTTGAGCTTCTTCAATATCAATTATTTTTGTCTCAGGTTTTGAAAATTCATATTCTATAATTTTTTTGCCATTCAGTAATACTTCTTCATACAATATTTTATAAAGATTTTCCTTCTTATACTTATATATTATAGTATCTTCGCCAAAGGTAAATTCATAGTAAAATTCGGCATATTTATGGTTTCCATCCATATTTAAATAATTAGATGCTATTGTAGATTCCATATTTCTATTTTTATCAGTTAAATGAAAAGTAAGATCAAATAAGGCAAAACCTATATTGGTCTTTCCAGATCCATTTTTTCCATATATAATTGATTTGTTAATTATTCCATTTTTAATTAAATTTTTATTAAATTGATATTCATTATGTTTTTTAAAGTCTAATATTATTTCATTGTCAAATCCTTTAAATCCTTTTACTTTAAACGTACATAGCATAATATCACGTCTCCTTTTGTTTCAATTATAAATCCTTGCTTTAAATAAGTCAATAGTGTGCCGTATTTTTTTTACGGATATTAATATTATGCTAATTAGTAAATATAATATACTGAAATTTGTAATTTTCGTCAAAAGAATTCATATTCTAACGCCTGTAAAAATAGAAAAAGAGTTTAATTAAAGAAATTAAATACTAAGGGAAATCTTAAATAAATTAGATTTCCCTTAGTATGTTTTATTATTTAAATTTTACTTAGCAAATTAATTAATCTAGTATTTTTATAAATGCTTTTTATAGGTAAATATTGCATTTTGAATTGTTCTTATTAATTTTTTAAATTTCCAATTGAGGTTACATATATTCCATCATCACGTTTATACGAATATTCTGCCCCAGTTAGTATCATTAAAAATGCTGGCTCTCCATATTTTTCAGTATCAACTTTATTTTTAAATTTTGTAAGATTATCAACAGCTGTTGGTATTTCTCCTGCTCCTAATTTTATTTCGATTGCTCCCCATTTTCCTTCAGATGTTTCTAATATGCAATCTACTTCAAAATCATTCTTATCTCTGTAATATGATAATCTAGCATCAATTGCATCTGCATATATTTTTAAATCTCTCATGCACATATTTTCGAATATAAATCCAGTAAAGTTTAAATCTTTTATTAAGTCTTCTTTTTTTAAATTTAAAGCTGCTATTACTAGAGATGGATCAACTAATTCTATTTTGGGCGATTTTCTTAATGGTGTTTTGCTTCTTAAATTTAAATTTGTTGCTGGTACATATTCTAATATATAAAGTTTTTCTAGTGTATTTAGATAATCATCTAATGTTGGACGAGATACATTATTATTAAACTCTAATTTAACATCATCTAATATTGTTGATTTACTTGTATTAGTAGATATATTTCTGGAAATACTTTTTAATACTGCACTCATTTTTTGAGTGTCCCTTTCTACTCCATCTAATGTTTTAACCTCTTCAGATAATAAACTTTTGATATAATCTTTAGATATTTTATATTTATTATCACCTTCGATATTAAGAGTTTCTGGCCAGCCACCTCTTATCATGGCATTTATTAAATCATCAAAGTCAAGTGTTGAAACTCCTGATATATCTTTACTATTAATAATATCATTTAAAGAAACACTTCCATTAGATTCTCCTGATTCGTATAAAGACATAGGTCGCATTAATAGTTTAGATATTCTTCCTGTACCTGTGTGCATAATACTGTCTTCCATTGATCTAGCAGATCCCGTTAGAATATATTGTCCTTTTAAACCTGTATGATCGACATCCATTCTAATAGAATCCCATACTACTGGATACATTTGCCATTCATCGAATAGTCTTGGCTTTTCACCAGTTAAAAATAAAGATGGTTTTGTTTGATTGGTTTTATCATATTGCATTTTATTATCTGGATTTTGAAATTCAATATAACTTTTAGCAAATTGTCTAGCTGTTGTTGACTTGCCGCTCCATTTACATCCTTCAATTAAAACAGCTCCCATGTATTCAAGCTTATTATTTAATATATTATCTACAACTCTAGGCATATATTTTTTCATAATATTTCCCTCCTTTTGATAATTACACTACTTTTTATCATTTCTGTGAATACTTATTTTACATTTTGGCTGGTTTTCACTTTACATTTTGGCTGGATTTTATTTTACATCTTGGTTGGATTTTATTTTTATTTTTATTACTACTTGTTATCAAAAAAATAAATTTAAACACATGAACCTTTCTATAAATATATTATAACTATTTTTTATATAATATCATCTGATTGAACTTCAATATTTAGTTTTTGATCTAATTTTAATACTTTGTAAATTATTTGACCTTCTTTATTTTCACCAGAAATCATAACTACAATTTTATCATCTATCAATTGAATTTTATTTGAGTTTATTTTTGTTATTTCAGAATCTTCAATACTTACTTTCTTTTCTATTTTACCATTATAATTCAATTTAATTATATAGTCTTTTTTATCATATCCAATTAATAATATATAGTCTTCACACTTGAGTATTTCATGATCTGCTCCTATTAAAACTGGCGAAATAACATCAGTACCATCAGTTAAATCTATAAGATATAAGTACCCGTCCATAACAAAAGTTAGGTATTTGTTATTATGATCATAATAAGCCCTTACTCCTGATTCATTGATACTGCCTTCTTTATCTAGTTCTTTGCGCCAAATCTTGTTAAATTCTCTATCGTAATACTCCACAGTTTCTGTGGCCTTTTCGTATGTTAATATTATAAAATGCTTATAGTCATACGCAACATTTATTACTTGTTGAGTAGAACTACATAATTCTTCATAATTTTCTTCATTACAATAGCCTACTTCTATGAATTGTCCGCCTCTAAAAACATTAAACATGGTATAGTTTGGATTTTTTGGGTTTTCTAATTTAACTAAATATCCAGCTAAAGGATAATTCTCACAATATACATTGGAAGCACATCCTTTTATATTATCGAATCTTATATCTTCACCAAAGATGTATTTTGAAATTTTTCTTACTTCATCATTACTGAATCTAGCACCGTTTTCATCCCATTTTTCTGTTTTAATTTTTGGCATTAAGTATTCTTCGCCATTGTATGAAGTTAATTCACTTGTTTCATATGTTCCATAGGCTGCTACATAATCTCCTTTTTTAAATCTTTTAACTTGTTGGTCTCCTTCAATTATACAATAATGCTTATCATCTTCAACTACATCATAATCATCATCAAACAATTTAACTATAGCTTTATATTTTTGATCATCTGATTCAACAATACTTACAACATATCCTACAACATATAATTTCATATTTTTAAATAGATTAGTATATTTTTGTGTAACATATGTGAGACTACTAGTTAACCTTGTATAGCTATTATCAAAATACTCTAATACAAGCTTTTCATTTTCTGATAAGTCCATTGAATTCATGGATAACATTTTCATTCTGAAACTAGTAGTTTTCTCTGTTGAATTTTCCTTTTTGTTATTAACGTCATTCTTTTTGGTGTTGTTTTTCAAACTAAAAGCTAAAATAACACTAAGTAAAATGATACCTATAATGGTCGCTATTAGTAATTTTTTCTTTTTCATTTTTACTACCTCCAATATTTTAACGTGATAACTTCTCGATCTTTTATTTCAAGCTGTTTCTAAAACTATACTTTCTTGGTTTAA